>CAJXXO010000361.1 GCA_913062655.1 uncultured Bacteroidota bacterium
GCCCCGCTATACGATGCGCAATACAGGCCCATACTTTCGCTTGGCCTTCGCTATTTGGGCAGAAATGTAAGTGGAGAGATCATCTTTGTCAATCTGCCCGAGCTCATACAATATATCGGACCGGGTTTACCTGTCTTCAGCCTATCACTAGCCTTAGATTAGGCTACATATCGTCTTGCTCCAGATTAGGCGGTGCTGCGGTAGAGACCGTTGCACTGCGATCGATCTTTTTTACCAAGCCTTTCAACACCTGGCCCGGTCCTACCTCCGTGAAACTGGTAGCCCCGTCCGCAATCATCTGCTGTACAGACTGTGTCCACCGCACCGGTGAGGTCAGTTGCTTGATCAAATTGGCCTTTATTTCTTCCGGGTCGGTGTGCGGTTTGGCATCCACATTTTGGTAGATCGGGCAGATCGGTTTGCTGAAATCTACCGCTTCAATAGCCGCCTCTAATTCTTGCCGGGCCGGCTCCATCATCGGGGAGTGAAAACCACCCCCAACTTTTAAAATCACCGCCCTGCGACAGCCCATATCCTGCAGCTTAGCTACCGCCTTTTCGATACCGCTCATCGAACCAGAAATCACCAGTTGACCCGGACTATTGTAATTGGCCGGTACTACCACGTCATCTATCGCCTCACAAGCCGCCTCTACATCTTCATCATCCATACCCAGCACAGCGGCCATCGTGGAAGGCGCCATTTCACAGGCTTTTTGCATCGCCTCTGCCCTTTTCTTCACCAGTGTCAAGCCATCACGATAGCTCATGGCTCCGGCAGCCACCAGGGCCGAAAACTCTCCCAGCGAGTGGCCGGCTACCATGTCGGGATCAAATTGATCCTCGATGGCTTTGGCCATGACTACGCTGTGAATGAATATAGCCGGTTGGGTCACCTGCGTACGCTTTAGCTCTTCCATAGTGCCTTTGAACATTACATCGGTGATGGTAAAGCCCATGATGTCATTGGCCTGCTCAAACAGGTGTTTCAGCAAGGTATCTCGCTCATAGAGCTCCTTGCCCATGCCTTCAAACTGCGATCCTTGTCCGGGAAAGATAAATGCCTTCATCAGTACATATAGTTTTGATTGGGATTATCGGTTCATCAAATTGGCAGTGATCAAGTTAATAAACTCATTGCGAGTCGCTGGTTTTTCAAATTCGCCCTTAAAAGCAGAGGTGGTGGTGATGGAGTTTTGTTTTTGGGCGCCCCGCATCATCATACAGAGGTGCTGGGCTTCTACCACTACGGCCACTCCATGTGGTTGCAATACCCGGTCAATGGCCTCTACAATCTGACAGGTAAGTCGCTCCTGTACTTGTAGCCTTCTGGCAAATACATCTACGACACGTGGTATCTTGCTCAGGCCAACAATTTTACCTTTCGGGATGTAGGCCACATGAGCCCGACCGAAAAAGGGCAGCATATGGTGTTCACACAACGAATACAGCTCAATGTCTTTGACCAGTACCATCTCAGAGTGGTCCTCTTCAAACAAGGCGCTCTTCAAAATCTCATCGGGATCCATCTGGTAACCGTGGGTAAGAAACTGCATCGCCTTAGCCACACGCTCAGGGGTTTTCACCAGCCCCTCTCGCTCTACATCTTCGCCCATCAACGTAATGGACGATTTGTAGAGGTCAGCTAGTTTTTCCGTTGTTGCCGACTCGTAGAGATCCACCTTCCGATAAGAGCGGCCTTCCAGCGCTTCGTCTTCCCACTCCATGTTATTCGCCATAGTATTCTGCATAGATGCGCTCCGTTTCGTACAACTTCACGCAGTGTAATTGACAATTGTCGGATTGTACTAGTGGAGCCAGGCGTTCCCATATCTTCATCACCAGGTTTTCCGTACTCGGCATTACCCCTTCCAGCCAAGGCACATCCAGGTTAAGATTGCGGTGGTCCAACTGGTCCACCACTTCCCGCTTGATGATTTTGCTGAGTTCTTTCACATTGATGATGAAACCCGTGTCGGGATCAGGTGTGCCTTTTACTGTGATGAATAGGTCGAAATTGTGCCCGTGCCAATTCGCATTGGCGCATACATCAAAAACGGCACGGTTCTTCGCTTCATCCCAATTGGGATTCCACAACTTGTGCGCTGCATTGAAGTGTTCCTTGCGGGTCAGATAGACCATGGTCGGGCCATTTAGACCACAAAGATAAGGCAGGAAAGGGAGGTCACAGAATCATCAAGGCCAGGCAATCGCAATGATAGGATCCGTGTAGGTGTCTAGCAACGCCAACTCCTTGTCGATCAATTCGTCCCATTTGGCTTGGGCATCCTTATAAATAGAATGGCGGGTTTCCTTGTCGTACAATTGCTGCATATGGTAGAGATCGCGGTTCATTTCTTTAAAGGCCTCGCTGAACACCTGCCGGTAATTTTTTACCGTGATGCGCGATTCGGTCAACGTCTTTCGCAACCTCCGCGCATAGACCTCCGTGAGGTCGAAATGACGCTGCTCATGATTGAGCAGGTAGTCATCATCCGGCTCTCTTGTCCATGAGCGATCAGGATGGAAGTAACAACGAACCTCAAAATACAAACTGTCTTCATCCGCGGTAAAGCTGGCCGATAACTCGGAGTGGGTTTCCGCCTTATGGCCTTTCATATTGGGGTTGCCCTGAAAATCGTCCCACGTGAGTGTGCGTGTACCCCACTCAATAGGTTGCGCGGACAACAATAGCCCGAGCCCGAAGTAGGTAAAAAGGAGA
>CAJXXO010000362.1 GCA_913062655.1 uncultured Bacteroidota bacterium
GCAAGTCTTTCACCCGAGTAAGCGATACGCCCGGAGTGGATCCGGCTGAGATAGAGGCCAACAACTAAATCGGATCAACGCTGTTTGGCCATCGTGCAACAAAACACCCTCATCAATATTGGCAAGGAATTGATGGCAAACAAGGGTTGGACACCCCATCCTTTTCAATTGGATACGTGGCGAGCGTACCTGAATGGTCAGCATGGTCTGCTCAATGCACCTACCGGTAGCGGTAAGACCTATGCCCTTTGGTTACCGATTTTGTTAGAAGCGATAGCTGAAGGCCGCCAACAAACCACAGGCCTGCAAGCCATCTGGATCACACCCATTCGGGCTTTGTCGAAAGAGATCTACCAGGCCACGACACGTGTCCTACCCGATCTGGACATTGAATGGGATATCGGGGTGCGTACAGGCGATACCTCCACCAAGGAACGTACCCGCCAAAAGTCGAAGCCACCCCAACTGCTCATCACCACACCGGAGAGTCTGCACCTGCTGCTGGCACAAAAAGGCTACCCGGACTTTTTCCAACATCTGCGTTGCATCGTAGTGGATGAGTGGCATGAGCTGATGGGCTCCAAACGGGGTGTACTGATGGAGTTGGCCTTGTCTCGCCTCAAAACGATCGCTCCCAAGCTGCGCATCTGGGGCATCTCAGCTACCATCGGCAATATGGACGAAGCCGTGGACATCCTTCTCGGCACTGATCGAGCACAACTGCCACATACCGTCATCAAAGCCAACATCAATAAAAAAGTGGTGGTAGAAACCATTCTCCCTGACAATGTGAAAGAGTTGCCCTGGGCCGGACACCTGGGCATAAAATTGCTGGAGAAGGTGCTGCCGGTTATTGAGCAGAGTCAAAGTACACTCATCTTCACCAACACCCGTGCGCAAGCTGAGATCTGGTACCAGCGGCTGCTGGAGGTTTCACCTGACCTGGCCGGGCTCATCGCCATGCACCATGGCTCCATCAGCAAGGAACTGCGCGAGTGGGTGGAAGACCAGCTCCATGCCGGCAAACTGAAAGCGGTGGTCTGCACCTCCAGCCTCGACCTGGGCGTGGACTTTCGGCCGGTGGAAACGGTCATACAGATCGGGGGACCGAAAGGGGTAGCCCGCTTCCTGCAACGGGCCGGAAGGAGTGGTCACCAGCCGGGCGCTACGAGCAAGATCTACTTTGTGCCTACCCATGCCCTGGAACTCATCGAAGCGACTGCCCTACGCAAAGCCATCACCGACAAGCATTTGGAAGAGCGCATTCCGTACATCCGCTCGTTTGACGTACTGGCCCAATACCTGGTGACACTGGCGGTGTCGGAAGGATTCTTGCCGGAAGAAATCTGGCCAGAGATCAAAAGCACGTACGCTTTTCAGAGTCTGGAGGAGGACGAATGGCAATGGGTGCTCAACTTTATCACTACCGGTGGAGATTCGTTGTACGCATACGATGAATACAAAAAGGTGATCGTGGAAGACGATGGTCGCTATCGTGTAGTTAATCGCGGTATCGCCATGCGCCACCGATTGAGTATTGGCGCTATTGTCGGGGATGTGGTGTTGCAGGTAAAATACCTGGGTGGCAAAAGATTGGGCTCGATTGAGGAATGGTTCATCAGCAAGTTGCAACCGGGCGATGTGTTTTGGTTTGGTGGACGCGCCCTTGAGCTCTATCAGATCAAAGACCTGACGGTGCTGGTCAAAAAGTCGAACCAGAAAACAGGCAAAGTCCCTAGCTGGCAAGGTGGACGCATGCCGCTATCGGCACAACTGGCAGAGAAACTGCGTGAGCAAATGACGGCCGCGGTGGAGCGGAGTTCTCACGAAATAGAATTGAACCACATTCGGCCGCTGTTGGATATTCAGGAAGAGCGATCGCATCTACCGACTGAGCATGAGTTTCTATTGGAAAAACTGGAGACCAAAGAAGGCTATCACCTCTTTTGCTACCCTTTTGAGGGGCGATTTGTGCATGAAGGCATGGCCTCGCTGCTGGCCTATCGACTGAGCTTGCTGCAGCCGTTCAGCTTCAGCCTGGCGTACAACGATTATGGCTTTGAGCTCCTGAGCGACCAGGATATCCCGGTCGATGCGATATTGGACAATGAGCTGTTTACCACGCGCCACCTTTTTGACGACATCCAACGCAGCATCAACAGCACAGAGATGGCCCGCAGGAAATTCAGGGATATCTCCCACATTGCCGGCCTCATTTTTATGGGCTACCCGGGCAAGTACAAACGAGAGAAACACCTGCAAGCTTCATCAGGCTTATTGTACGATGTCTTCCGCGACTATGACCCCGACAACCTCCTCCTCAAACAAGCTGACCAGGAGGTGATGGATTTTCAGTTGGAAGAGATCCGTCTGCGGGCCGCGTTAGAACGTATCGCCCGACAAAAAAAGGTGGTCACCTCCCCGGAAAAGCCCACCCCACTTTGTTTCCCCATCATGGTTGATCGTTTGCGCGAGCGGTTTACCGCCGAGCAGTTGGAAGATCGGATCGCGAGAATGCAGGTGTCAAGTTGAAAGTTCAATGTTCAGCGTTCAAAGTTCAACATTCAAAGTCGATAGTTTGACCTATGACCTATCCCTGAATAGCGTTACCTGGTTCTTTCTCTTTGCGACTTTGTGCCTTTGCGAGAAACTCCTCTGTGCAACTCCGTGCTTCCTCCGCTCGACTCTGTGTCCTCCATGTATGAGCGTCAGCGAATAC
>CAJXXO010000363.1 GCA_913062655.1 uncultured Bacteroidota bacterium
GGTTACTTGGTGTAGCTGCCAATCAGTTGATGTTTTTTTATGGGTTGGCGCGCACTACAGAAATCAATGCCTCACTGATCATGATCACCACGCCCATTTTGGTATTGGCCCTGTCCCATTTTCTAATCGGAGAACGGGTAACGCCTCGCAAGATGATTGGCATTGCCAGCGGTGCCGGTGGAGCTTTTCTGCTGATCGGTTTTGGGCAAGACCTCTCTTTTGGATCGGTAACTGCTACCGGTGATATTTTCATTCTGGGCAATGCTACGGCCTATGCGCTGTACCTGGTCACTGTCAAACCGCTCATGACGAAGTATCACCCGATGACAGTCATTACCTGGGTATTTTTCTTTGGTTTTTTTGTCGTGGCCGCCTTTGGTTGGGAGCAGTTTACCGCTGTTGAATGGCAGACCTTTGACTGGCGCGTATGGGCCTCTATAACCTACGTAGTCATTGGCACCACTTTTTTTGCCTACCTACTAAATATCTACGCAATAGGCCAGGTCAACCCTTCAGTTGTCTCTGTTTACATCTACTCCCAGCCGCTGGTAGCTACTGTGGTGGCATTGCTGATTGGAACAGACCACCTTACCATAATTAAAGTGGTGGCCGGCCTCCTCATCTTTCTGGGAGTCTACCTGGCCAGTCAGCGTGCTCGTACAAAAACAACCCCTCCATCAGCCCGATAAAGGGTTTAGAATCCGGTATCTTTGTGCGTTTCAAGCCTAGAGATTATGGTTCGTTCAATGACAGGGTATGGCCGAGTGACCCACCACCATGGCCCGATTACCATTCACGTAGAGATCAAAACGCTCAATAGCAAGTACACTGATGTCAATCTACGATTGCCTGCAGAACTGCAAACAGCAGAGCAACCCTTGAAACAGCGCTGTATGACCACCCTTGGACGCGGCAAGATCGAATGTAACGTATCACTGGATGGCACAGAAACACCCACGCAGCGAATCAATACCGATTTGGTAAAAGCCTACGTGCATCAATTGCAACCTTTGGCGAAAGAACTGGGCATCCAAAGTGATTTGATCGGCCATATTCTGCGTATTCCTGATGTGATTGTACCTGAAGAAGTGGAGGCGGACGAAACGCTGGTCCAGCAAGTAACTGCAGCCGTTTCAGCGGCTCTCGAGTTGGTCAATGCCTTCCGGTTGCGGGAGGGGGAAGCACTGGAGAAGGATTTTGTTACGCACATACAATCGATTCTCAATCACCTGGAAGCCATTGCCGAGCATGATCCACAGCGAAAAACGCAAGTACGCAAACGTCTCAACGATCAACTCGAAGAATGGGTCGGTGCCGACAAGGTAGATGGCAATCGCTTCGAGGAAGAACTGATCTACTACCTGGAGAAGCTCGACATCAACGAAGAAAAGGTGCGGCTACGGACCCACTGCGATTACTTTTTGGAATTATTATCCGAAGAAGAGTGGCAGAAAGGGAAGAAGCTGAATTTTCTGGCACAGGAGATTGGCCGGGAGATCAATACGATCGGGTCGAAAGCCCAATATGCTCCCATCCAGCAACATGTGGTGCAGATGAAGGATCATCTCGAAAAAGTTAAAGAACAAGTATTGAACGTGGTGTAAACCTTTTGGCTGCCAACAACCTATAACCCTATGCCTGCAATGGATGCTCCATCCGTAATTGAAGTGAAAGCGCTCCGCAAATCGTATGGCGACTTTGAAGCGGTGCGTGGCATTGATTTTAGTGTACGCGAAGGCGAGATCTTTGGGATCGTTGGCCCCAATGGCGCGGGGAAAACCACGACCGTTGAGTGCCTGGAGGGCTTGCGCGACATCACCGCAGGGGAGGTGCGTATTCTCGGTCTGCATCCACAGCGGGATGCCAGGGCACTAAAGCAACGGATTGGCATTCAACTACAAGAGTCTATTTTGCCTGACCGCATAAAGGTAAAGGAAGCACTTTCCTTATTTGCGGCCCTGTACGACCGCTCGATACCGTACGAGGAGCTGGTCGATCAGCTTGGCCTGCGCGAAAAGATGAATAGCTATTATGACAGTCTTTCCGGTGGCCAAAAGCAACGCCTTTCGATCGCTATGGCCTTGGTTAACGACCCGGAGGTAGTCTTTTTCGATGAGCTTACAACCGGTTTGGACCCGCAAGCCAGGCGCACCATCTGGGCGCTGGTCGAACAGGTGCGCGACATGGGAAAGACGGTTATTCTGGTGACCCACTTTATGGAAGAAGCTGAACGCTTGTGTGATCGGGTGGCGATTATCGACCAGGGCAAAGTGATTGCCCTTGATGCCCCAACCCAACTCATTCGCGACTTGCACGCCCACCACCATGTTTCTTTTACTTCAGACCATGAAGCGTTAACAACAGCCCTGCGGGAGCTACCGCAAGTAGAGCAAGTGGACCATCACCGTGATCATTACCAACTGGAGGTGAGCGACATCAAAGCGGTGGCCACAATCATAACGCACCTGACCGATCGGGATATCCCGTTTTATGACTTTACCATACAGCAGCCCAACCTCGAAGATGTGTTTATTGAATTAACCGGTCGAACCATACGTGACTGATATGCTGAAACAGTTTATCCATCTTACCCAAGTTGAGTTTCGCATCTTCCTGCGGGAACCGGTAGCGGTATTCTTCAATCTCTTTTTTCCGCTGATGTTCCTCTTCCTCACGATGCATGTCTTTTTGCCCGAGGAACAGGTAATGCAAG
>CAJXXO010000364.1 GCA_913062655.1 uncultured Bacteroidota bacterium
GCGCAGTGCCTTGTGCAGTTCGCTCCAGTAGTAAGCCGAATCCTTAATGCCCGTATTGATGAAAAAGTGGAGCATCTTCAGCTCAAAGCGCTTATTGTTCTTAATCTTTTGCTCGTAGAGCTTGATGATGTCCTGGTATCGGATCCCCAGCCGGGAGGTGTAAAACTCAAAGTTGGGTTCTTCCTCGGCTGCAATACGGATGCCCAATTGCAAGGGAGATTGGCCTTGGTGCGTATAAAAATCGATCTCCTTTACATCATCCAACACAGCTATCACATTGGTAAAACCGGCATCGTGCAGGTCAGAGATGTTTTGCAGGTACCCTTTGGGCTTAAAGCCATTACAGACAATCTTTAACGATTCATCGAGGTACCCTTTTGCATGTAGGTTTTTAATCAGGTCGATATCGTAGGCAGAGGAGGTCTCCAACTGTGCACCGGCCTTCAGCACCTCCTTCATTACAAAGGAAAAGTGAGAGCTCTTTGTGCAGTAGCAATAGACGTATTGGCCATCGTACTCGTATTGTTGGATGGCCTTATTGAATATGTCGCGGGCCTTATTGATCTGATGGGCAATTTGTGGTAGATAAGCCGCCCGGAAGGGTGTACCAAATTCTTCCACCAGGTCCATCATGCGGATACCATGCTGGTACAATTCACCATTTTTCACCTCAAAGTCGTGGGCGGGAAAATCAAAGGTCTGGTGTATGAGATCGATATAACGAGTAGTCATCATTTGCGGCTAACGTTCAACCAATATTGTGCGGGGCAAATGTAATAACTTTGCGCCTCGATAAAACGAAGAAAACACCTATGCCGACCTTATTCGAAGCCTTGCAGGAAAAGACCCGGGAAGCGGTACAGCACCTCTATCAGCATGAGGTAGCGGCTGCCAGCATTCAAGTCCAGTTGACCCGCAAGGAATTCGAAGGTGAGCTAACAGTGGTGGTTTTCCCTTTCGTAAAAATAGCGCGCAACAAACCGGAAGCGGTGGGCGAGGCTATAGGTCAATATTTGGTTGCGCATTTTGAGCCGGTCGATCGTTTTAACGTCATCAAAGGCTTCCTCAACCTGAGCTTCAAGGATGCCTACTGGGCACGGTTGCTGCACCATATCGCAGGCGATGCCGATTTCACAGTAGCCCCATCCACCGGCCAAACCATCGTATTGGAATACTGTGGCCCAAACACCAATAAACCTCTGCACCTTGGTCACATCCGCAATATGGTGATCGGCTTTTCTATGGCGGAGATATTGGCTGCGGCCGGTCACGATGTACACAAGGTCAATATTTACAACGATCGTGGTATTGCCATCTGCAAATCCATGCTGGCGTGGCAGTTGTATGGCGAGGGGGAAACGCCTGAATCCAGCGGCATAAAGGGCGATCACCTGATCGGGAAATACTATGTGCGATTTGCGCAGGAGCATGCGCGGCAGGTAGAGGAATTGGTGGCCAAAGGCATGGATAAGGAAAAAGCAAAGCTGGAAGCGCCACTGCAGCAGCAGGCTCAGGAGATGCTGCGCCAATGGGAGCAGGGAGAACCGGCCGTAATGGAGCTGTGGCGCACGATGAATGGCTGGGTGTATGCCGGTTTTGAGGAAACCTATGCCAAGTTGGGCGTGGACTTTGAAAAAGCCTATTACGAATCCGAGACTTACACCGATGGCCGGGATATGGTCTACGAAGGGCTGGAGAAAGGAGTATTTCAGAAACGGGATGATGGATCGGTTTGGGTAGACCTGACCGACAACGACATGGATGAGAAGATACTGTTGCGCAGCGATGGGACTTCTGTTTACCTCACCCAGGATCTGGGTACTGCCCAGGCGCGGTACAACGACTACCAAATGGATCGCTCCATCTATGTGGTGGCCAATGAGCAGGAGTACCACTTCAAGGCCCTGCAAGCCACCCTGGAGAAACTCGGCAAGCCCTTTGCAGATGGGATCTACCACCTTAGCTATGGCATGGTAGATCTGCCTACCGGTAAAATGAAAAGCCGCGAAGGCACCACCGTAGATGCGGATGATCTGTATGAGGAAATGGTAGAGACTGCAGCCGCCACTACCCAGGAGTTAGGCAAAACAGCGGAGCTTGATGCCGATGCGGCCCATGCGCTATACCGGATGATCGGTATGGGGGCGTTGAAATACTTTCTGCTGCGCGTAAACCCGAAGAAGCGTATTCTTTTCGATCCGCAGGAGTCGATCGACTTTCAAGGTGATACGGGGCCGTTTATCCAATATACCCATGCACGTATCCGATCGGTTCACCGCAAGTGGAAAGCCGCTGGACAGCCTACAGGAGACTTCTCCGGACCGCTGACAGCTATGGAGCGGCAATTGATTTTACATCTCTATCGGTATCCGCAGGTAGTGCAAGAAGCCGCTGCCGACTACGATCCCTCGCACGTAGCCAACTATACCTTTGCACTGGCCAAGCTGTACAACCGGTTTTATGCCGATCATCCGATCCTGCAAGGTGACAATGAGGGCCAGCAATACTTTCGGGTGCGACTATCAGCGCTCACAGCTGACATTATCAGCAAAAGCATGAAACTCTTGGGCATTGCTGTGCCGGAACAGATGTAAAAAAATAATAGGCTTACCCACTTAGATCTCATTAATGCGAAGTATGTTTTCTAACATCTATTTTGCTCGCTTCGCTGCGCTTTTTCCACTTTTGCCTAGATGCAAAAGTGGAG
>CAJXXO010000365.1 GCA_913062655.1 uncultured Bacteroidota bacterium
CCCTGCCAATCGGCTATATCCGCTCCATACACCAGCAATTGCAGCGGCACCGGCATGTGGGTCCACCAATGCAAGGGCTCCACCCGTTCGATCGACTGTGCTGCCAAAGGGAGGCTGCCGGCCAGCAGCCCAATAAGTATGAGAAGCGACCGCACTTATGAGCGCTTGAACTTCCACACCGACACGCCAATAGGTGGCAAGGTCACCTCAATGCTGTAGGGCCTGCCATGAAATGCCTGAAACCGGGTCTCTACCGGTTCGGGGTTGTGAATGCCGGACCCACCGAATTCATCGTTGTCGCTACTCAGCACTTCCTGCCAAACCCCTTTGTGGGGTACGCCCACCCGGTAGCCTTCGCGGACCACCGGGGTGAAATTGCACACGGTGAGGATACACTCCTCCGGGTCTTTCCCTTTGCGTATGTAGCTGATCACCGAGTTCTCGTAGTCTGAGTTGTCGATCCACTCAAAGCCCTCCGGCTTGAAGTTGTATTGGTGCAAGGCCTTCTCCCCCTTGTAGAGTTCGTTCAGGGCTTTTATCAATTTTTGCACCCCCTGATGAGGGGCATGGTCGAGTAGATGCCATTCAACCTGTTGATCATGGTTCCACTCCCCGGTTTGACCAAACTCTCCGCCCATGAATAGGAGCTTTGTACCGGGGTGCGTGAACATGTAGGTGTATAAAGAGCGCAGGTTGGCAAACTTTTGCCAATCATCGCCCGGCATCTTGTAGATCAGTGAATGCTTGCCATACACCACCTCATCGTGGGAGAGGGGCAGCATGAAGTTTTCGGTAAAGACATACAAGGCGCTGAAGGTAATTTCATTGTGGTGATATCTTCTGTGCACCGGCTCTTTGGAGAAGTACTCCAGGGTGTCGTGCATCCAGCCCATCATCCACTTCATACCGAAGCCAAGCCCACCTTCAAAGGTAGGCCGGGACACACCCCCCCAGGCCGTGGACTCTTCTGCAATGGTCTGTACATCCGGAAATTGTCCGTACACGGTTTCGTTGAATTCCTTCAAAAAGGAGATGGCTTCCAGGTTTTCGTTGCCGCCATGCTCATTCGGTATCCACTCTCCATCCTCCCGGGAATAGTCGAGGTAGAGCATAGAAGCCACCGCATCTACCCGCAAACCATCCACATGATATTTGTCGAGCCAGAAAAGGGCATTGCTGATCAGAAACGCGCGTACCTCACTACGGCCGTAGTTGAATATATAGCTGCTCCAGTCGGGGTGATAGCCCTTTCGCGGATCCTCGTGTTCATACAGGTGCGTGCCGTCAAATCGATATAATCCATGGCTGTCACCCGGAAAATGCGAGGGGACCCAGTCGAGTATAACGCCAATGCCATTTTGGTGGAGGGTGTCAATCAGCTCCATAAACTCCTGTGGTGTGCCATAGCGGCTGGAGGGGGCAAAGTAACCGGTAACCTGATAGCCCCACGATCCATAAAAGGGGTGCTCCATTACGGGCATGAACTCTACATGGGTAAAACCGGTCTGTAATAAATAATCGGTCAGCTCCGTGGCCAACTCCTTGTAGGACAGCGAATGGCCATTTTGCTCATACTTCTTTTTCCAGGAGCCGATGTGCATCTCGTACACCGAATAGGGGGCATCCAGGGCATTTTTGTCCTTGCGGGCCTTCATCCAACCCTTGTCTTTCCACTCGTAGTCGGTATCCCAAACTACGGAAGCTGTTTTCGGGGGAACTTCCCAGGCGAGGGCAAAGGGATCGCCTTTCTCGTAGATGTGCCCATCGACTTGTGAATGGATAGCATATTTGTAGATGTCACCCTTTCCGACCTCGGGTACAAAGCCCTCCCAGATACCGGTGTGGTCCCACCGCGGATAGAGCCGGTGGGAGTGGCGGTTCCAGCTATTGAAGGCGCCCATTACATGGACTTCCTTCGCATTGGGTGCCCAAACGGCAAAGTAGGTGCCGGCTGTACCGTCCACCTCCATGGGGTGGGAACCCAGCTTTTCGTAAAGTTTGAAATGCTTACCCGACTTGAACAGGTCGCTGTCAAAATCAGTAAACAGGGTGTGTACCCAAACATTTCCGGTTTTATCACTCATGGTGGTTCATTTAGGTTTTGTGGGTAGCCTCCAGCCCATCCACAATGTATTGGATGCCCTTCAGCGGTATGATGGCCCAATCGGGGCGGCCGTTCAACTCGTATCCGAGTTCGTAGACGGCTTTTTCCAGTGTATGCAGGTCAAGTAAGGCTCGTATCTGTGTCTCCGTTTCCGGTAATATCGGGTGGTTGCCCAAGGTTTCAAAATAGCCGTGCAGGTAAAGGCCCTTTATCGCCAGGTAGATGGCCTGTCGCCAGCCATCACTCACCTCATCTTTGATCGACTGAAAGCGTGCATTGAAGACGATGGTAGAGTATAAGGCATAGTGAAAAGACCGCACCATACCGGCAATATCCTTCAATGGTGAGTGCTTGATTTTTCGGGCCGTCAAGGTGCTCTCTGGTTCCCCTTCGAAATCGAGGATGATGAAATTATCGCCCGTATAGAGCACTTGACCAAGGTGAAAATCACCGTGAATGCGCGTTCGCAGGGCTTGTGTTTTTAATGATTTGAACTGGCGAAAGCAGGAGAGGATGGTATTGCGGTGCTCCATAAAGTAGGAGACTTGCGCCTGCAATGTAGCGGGTAGGCCCTCGT
>CAJXXO010000366.1 GCA_913062655.1 uncultured Bacteroidota bacterium
TTATGATTCCAAAGGTGATTTAAATAGAATCAATAGAAAAATGGGCTCATTCAATTTAGTAACACTTTGGAATAGTGACTCTGTGGCACAGTTTAAATCAGTTGATGTTGTTGACAGTGAATCTCAGGTGATGAGAGACTTTCTAATAGCACCTTAACCCTACACCACCCAATTATCTCTATCCAAACTACGGTACTGAATCGCTTCGGCCAGGTGCTCCGGTAAGATATTATCACTCCCTGCCAGGTCGGCAATGGTGCGACTCACCTTCAAAATCCGATCATACGCCCGGGCAGAAAGGCCTAGACGTTCCATGGCTCTATTCAACAAGGTCTGACCCGCCTGACTAATCTCACAATACTGGTGAATTTGCTTAGTGCCCAGGTGGGCATTATTGTAGATGCCTTCCTGTTTCGCATAGCGTTGGGTTTGCAGCTCGCGCGCCTGCATCACTCTTTCACGGATTTGCTCACTTTTCTCCTGCTCTGTTTTAGCTGACAAATCGCTGATCGACACCGGGGTCACTTCTACATGCAAGTCGATCCGGTCCATCAACGGACCGGATATCTTATTGAGGTACTTCTGCACCACACCGGGGGCGCAGACACATTCCTTCTCCGGATGGTTGTAGTAGCCACAAGGGCAAGGATTCATGGAAGCCACCAACATGAAACTGGCCGGGTAGTCTACCGTAAAACGAGCGCGTGAGATGGTCACTCTTCGCTCTTCCATTGGTTGGCGCAGCACTTCGAGTACGGTTCGCTTAAACTCCGGTAGTTCATCTAAAAACAGCACCCCGTTGTGTGCCAGCGATATCTCCCCCGGCTGCGGATGGTTGCCGCCTCCTACGAGTGCTACGTCTGAAACCGTATGATGTGGACTGCGGAAGGGGCGCAGGTAGACTAGTGAGGCATGGTTGGGCAGCTTACCGGCTACGGAATGTATCTTGGTCGTCTCCAGGGCTTCGTGTAAAGTGAGTGGAGGCAAAATGGTAGGCAATCGCTTGGCCAGCATAGTTTTTCCTGCGCCTGGGGGGCCAATTAAAATCACATTGTGCCCACCGGCAGCCGCTATTTCCAATGCTCGTTTTATACTTTCCTGGCCCTTTACCTCTGCAAAGTCTAGCGGCAGATTCACCTGATTACTGTAAAACTCTTCCCGGGTATCTACAAACACGGGTGGATTGTCGTGCTTTCCTTCGAGAAAATCAACCACCTCGCTGAGCCGGGAAAAGCCATACACCTCCAGGTCGTTTACGATAGCGGCTTCGCGTGCATTTTCGTTCGGCATCAGCAACCCTTTGAAGCCCTCCTTCCGCGCCTGTATAGCGATGGGCAAGGCTCCTTTGATCGGTTGAATACTGCCATCCAGTGACAGCTCGCCCATCATCAGGTATTCCTCCAGTCGCGCTTTACTGACCTGATTGGAGGCTGCCAGAATGCCCACCGCCATAGGTAGATCATACGCGGAGCCTTCCTTCCGGATATCGGCAGGCGCCAGGTTGATGACAATCCGCTGCCGGGGTGGATCAAAACCGGAATGCTTGATAGCCGTTAGCATACGTTGCCAAGCCTCCTTCACGGCATTATCTGGCAAGCCCACCATAAAATACTTCGGCTTACCCCGACCAACATCTACCTCACAAGTAACGGTAGTAGCATCTACCCCGAAAACCGCACTTCCAAACGTCTTCGCTAGCATAAGAAAGGTATTAAAGGAAAAATAAAACTACTGAATAGTACCGGAAAGATGGAGAAGGTTTCGAGTTTGCGGATGATCCCATACTGGCATAGGTACAGTTATACCTGCCATATCCGCATTCCGTAGTAAATTTAATTACACACAAATCCCATCATGTCACTCCCAATAGACCAGCTTTTCTGTGAAGATTGTCGTGACACGCTTGAGCGGCTGCCACCGGATTGCATTGATCTGGTCGTCACCTCACCACCCTATGCCGATATGCGCGCCTATCATGGCTATTCGATAGACCTACCGGGCATTATTAGTGGATTATGGAAGGTAGTAAAGCCCGGAGGCGTAGTGGTATGGATCACAGCCGATAAAACAGTGCAAGGCGATGAGACAGGCGATAGTCTCCGCCAGGCGCTGGCCTTCAAGGAACAAGGGTTTCAACTGTGGGACACGATGATCTTTGAAAAAGAAGTCCGCGGTGCCACGGGGAATAATAGAGGGTACTGGCAGGTGTGGGACTACATGTTTGTCTTCAGTAAAGGCGCGCCTAAGACAATCAACTTGCTGATGGATAGGCCCAACAAAGAGGCCCGAAAAGGTGACAGAGGTACCAAACGACTATCGAATGGTGAGCTGAAGTCTATTCAACGGGGTGGCTATAGTGCATATGGCCGGAGGACCAACATCTGGAAGTATAAGGTAGGCAAAGGGCACAGCACTAAAGATGCCATTGCTTTTCAGCATCCGGCTATATTCCCGGAGGCGTTGGCGCGGGATCATATTTTGAGTTGGAGCAATGCGGGGGATGTAGTGTATGATCCGTTTATGGGCAGTGGTACCGTAGCGAAGATGGCCAAGCTGGCTGGGCGGCATTATTTGGGAAGTGAGGTCTCAGCAGCGTACTGCGCGATTGCGCGGGAGAGGGTCGTGATTAGTGAGTAGTGAGTAGAGAGTAGGGAGTAGGGAGTAGTGAGTAGTGAAAAA
>CAJXXO010000367.1 GCA_913062655.1 uncultured Bacteroidota bacterium
TGAACTGGGATATACAAGTAGAAGGATATCCGCGCCTCCGCGCCACTGCGAGAAATGGTTTCACGCCTAGGACACTTAGTTCCACTTCCCTACTCCGCTCTACTGTTGTACATACTCCCAATCGCTGCAGGCGTCCAGGGCTTCGTTGACTTCGATGAGCTGCTGTTCGGGGATGTCGTTGCCCCAGGAAGTGTTGATGTAGTTGATGATGTTCAGGATCTGTCCGTCCGAAAGGTCCTCGTTGCCGGGCATTTTCTCATAGTAGCCTTGCCCATTCACGATAATGGAATCGTACTGCCCATAGCGGATAATACAAGCCAGTTGGTCTTGATGATTTTCAAGCCAGTCACTGCCGGCCAAGGGTGGAATCAACTTACCCAGCCCCTGCCCTTCTTCAAGGTGGCAGCTTTGGCAGTGCTTCACATAGAGCACCTCTCCGGGGTCAGATTTGGCTGAAGTGACGAGTGCCACGATGCCGGTGGCAATACCCAGCAAGACAAATACGATCACCGTTAAAATAGGAACCCGCCTACCGATAGCCATCCAGCAGCATTTGCATGTCGTCCATCAAGTTGTCTACCTGCTGTGGCTTGGTACCATCATAGTGCCCACGAATATGCCCGTCCATGTCCACCAGCAGAAAACCACCACTGTGAGCAAAACCGCCCGGCACGGAGGGGTCTTCCTCCGCTGCAATGAAGTACTTTTCAGCCATCTCGTAGATGTGGGCTTTATCGCCTGTCACCAGGTGCCACTTGTCGCTACTCACCCCGAGCTTCTCCGCATAGGCATGCAACACTTCTACCGTATCGTGCTTCGGATCGATGGAGTGGCTCAGCAGCATAACAGTATCATTGTCGCCAAAGCGCTCGTAGATGCGCAGCATCTGTTCCTTCATCTTCGGACAAATGGAAGGACATGAGGTAAAAAAGAAATCCGCCACATACACCTTATTGTCAAAGGTGGCATTGTTTACGACCTGCGAGTCCTGATTCACGAATTCGAAGGGCGGTATGGTGTACCACAGCGTGTCCAGAATAGTCACTTCTCCATCCACGGTATCCCGCAATACCTCCAGTGGTCCCAATTTGGGTAATGTCTTTTGTGGCTCGTTATAGGTAGGCTCACCGCATCCGGCCAACAGTAATATTAGTAGCAAGCTACTCCATAGTCTCATCGTCCGATCCTTTCTCTTTGGCTAAAAAAGCTTCTGCTTCTGCTATGGCAGTTAACATCTCATCCCGCACTTCGTTGATCTTTTCCTGCTCAGCTTCCAGGTAGGTACGCTTTTCTTCGGCCGGCATATCCTCTCCCGGCTTCTCATAATTGCGCATCCACTGCATCATCGCTTCATCCGCCTGTGATAGGGCCTGGATATGGCCATCAATAGTGGCCAGCATGACACTGTCTATGGCGACCGAGTCGAGCTTATGGGCTGTGTAGAGTTGTTTCAGGGAATCATTCAACGCGCTGATGGTGCCCATCTTTGGCATCACTTCATCGTGAACGGCCATCACATTCTCTTCCAGGGCCTTCAGTTCCTCTGCTTCATTATTACCGCAGGCCCAAAGGCTAGTCGCCAGCAATGCCAGCATTAGGTATCGTATCATTGTTTTGCTGTTTATCCCATAAAAAAACCCTGACGTCATCGCCAGGGTTCAAAATTACGTTGGTTTTACCGGACTACCTTAGCAGTAGGTATCAAAAGCGTGCGTCAGGTTCTTGGCGATCAGCTCTACCGGGCGTCCTTCGATCTGATGGCGCTCGATAAAATGCACCAGTTTACCATCCTTAAACAAGGCAATGCTTGGGCTGGATGGCGGGTAAGGTGCCATGTACTGACGCGCATGAGCCGTAGCTTCAATGTCGAACCCGGCAAACACAGTGGTCAATCGGTCAGGCTTAGTGGCGTGCTGTACGGCATGCTTTACGGCAGGACGAGCATTGCCCGCTGCGCATCCGCATACGCTATTCACTACAACCAAAGTGGTACCTTCCGCCTTAATGGCTTCGTCTACCAATTCCGGTGTAGAGAGTTCTTCGAATCCCACGGTAGTGAGATCTTCTTTCATCGGTTTTACCAGTTGTTCTGGATACATATTCGGTTGTCTTTTAAAAAGGTAAAATGTGTTCCGTTACTCGGTTTGCAACGCCTGCTAATTTAGAAATGTTCTAAATAGTTAAGAAAAATGGGGGTAGTAAACAAACCCATTCCTCGGGGGTTGCATTGAATAACTGTACAAAACGGTGTACTTTTGCACCGCAAATCTCTCAAAATCAAAGATAATGATGATTGACACTGCTTTGAAGTACAAAGTAAAAGACATCGAACTGGCCGCATATGGTCGCAAGGAAATTGAGCTGGCCGAGGCCGAAATGCCGGGTCTAATGTCGCTGCGCGAGGAATTCGGTGCCGAGAAGCCATTGAAAGGCGCTCGCATTGCCGGTTGCTTGCACATGACCATCCAGACGGCTGTATTGATCGAGACACTGGTAGAATTGGGTGCCGATGTACGCTGGAGCTCATGTAACATCTTCTCTACGCAGGACCATGCTGCTGCGGCTGTGGCTGCTGCCGGTGTACCGGTGTTTGCCTGGAAGGGTATGACAGAAGAAGAATACGATTGGTGTATCGAGCAAACCTTGTTCTTCGGTGATGAAGACAAGCCCTTGAATA
>CAJXXO010000368.1 GCA_913062655.1 uncultured Bacteroidota bacterium
TCCTCCAGCAACCTGACCTATTGATCCTTGATGAGCCAACCAACCACCTCGATATTGAAATGATCGAATGGCTGGAGGGCTACCTGCAACAGCCTAACTTGACCTTGCTGTTGGTCACCCACGACCGCTATTTCCTGGAAAATATCTGTGATGAATTGGTAGAGTTGGATCAGGGAAAACTGGTGCAGTTTAAGGGCAACTACAGCTACTACCTCACCAAAAAAGCGGAGCTGGTACACAATCAGCAAGCCGAGATCGACAAGGCGCGCAGTATGGTGCGTAAGGAGATCGACTGGATTCGCAGAAGCCCTGCCGCGCGAACCAGCAAGAATAAGGCCCGGGTAGATGCCTTTGACGATTGGCAAAAAAAGGCCAAACAGCAGGTTAAGGATGATAAGATCGAGTTCAAGGTGGAAGCCAGCCGTATGGGCAGCAAGATTCTCGAACTCAAAAATGTCTGTAAAGCTTTTGGCGATAAGGTGTTGCTCGAAAAGTTCACCTACTCGTTTAAGAAGTTTGAAAAAGCGGGCATTGCCGGTAAAAACGGCACCGGTAAGTCCACCCTGCTCAATCTTATCACCGGCAGGCTGCAGCCCGACAGTGGAACCATTAAAGTAGGCGACACCATTGAAATCAGCTACTTCACCCAGGAAAATCCACCCGACTTTACCGGCAAACGATTGATCGACATTGCCAAGGATGTGGCCGAATACATTCCCATGAAAAATGGCCACAACATCACGGCCTCCCAATTCCTAACCCTCTTTGGCTTTGACCCTAAAAAGCAATACAACTACTACGAAACGCTGAGTGGCGGTGAAAGAAGACGCCTGCACCTGGTCACCGTACTCATGGGCAACCCCAACTTCCTTATCCTGGATGAGCCCACCAATGACCTGGATATTGTCACCTTGCAAACCCTGGAGCAGTTTCTGCTCGACTTTCCCGGTTGCGTCCTGATTGTGAGCCACGATCGTTTTTTCATGGATCGGATCGTAGATCACATGTTCATCTTCAAAGGCGATGGCGAAGTGCGCGACTTCCCGGGCAACTACAGTCAATATCGCGAACGAGAGGAGCGGGAGTCTCGGCAGAAGGAGAAGGAGAAAAAGAAGGTAGAAACCACGGCTGCCCCTAAGAAAAAAGACAAACCCAAAACGCGTCTTGGCTACATGGAAAAGCGGGAGTTTGAGCAGTTGGGAAAAGACATTGAGCAACTGGAGACGCGACAAGCTGAACTGGCCAAGCTGCTAGAAAGTGGGGAGACCGATTATGAAAAGATCATGGCCTGGAGTGAGGAACTGGAAGATATACAGGCACAGCTTGAGGATAAGGAGATGCGATGGTTGGAGTTATCGGAATACGAGGCATGAACCGGATGCCAATAATCGTGTTACTCCGCTATGCGGTACGTAGTGATTATCCTGGCCTCTCTTGGGCTCTTGTATGCAGTAACGATTATGCCTGATGCTCCTTCCATGTTCTTCGATTTTGCCAAAGGGCGCAGTGGCGATAGCTGGCGGGCTGTAAATGATGGCGTAATGGGGGGTGTCAGTGAAGGTAGACTTCTTTTCACCGACTCCACAGCCCAGTTTTCCGGTCATTTATCGCTCGATAACAATGGAGGATTTGCCAGCCTACGCAGTCCAAAAACCGACTATGACTTCAGCGATATAGAAGGTTTTATTCTTCGGATAAAGACGGATGGACGCACCTACACCTTCAGCCTCAACGATACCTATTACTTCAATGGCGTGTATTACGAGAAAAAGTTTACAACCCCGGCAGACACTTGGGCGGAGATCCGCCTGCCGCTATCTGCCTTCGAAGGGTGCTACCTCGGTGAGCCCTCCCCACAGGTGGCACCGTTTGACCCATCCCAGGTAAAAGGATTGGGTATTGTGCTGAAAGACAAGAAAGAAGGGCCTTTTTCGATGGAGATAGATTGGCTCAAAGTGTATTGACTTTTTACAACTTTTTTGTAACTTACTCATCCTGATGCGGATACAATGGCCAACCAAGAGCAACCATATCGCCCTTCTGCGGAGGAAGACCTGTCACTACCGGTCATTCTTCGCAAGTATGTATTGCCCATATTGCTAGTGTTGGCCATCAGCTTGTCTGCACTTTTTTTCCTGTTATAGCCGTTCCTGTTACATTAAGTAGTCACCATTTGCTTTTGGTAATTTTGAGCAATGATGAAGCATGTACTGTTACTGCTATTTTTTCCGGTATCTATTGCCCTGGCGCAGAATCCAGTAAATCAAGCCTACAACTTCCTTCGGGTTTATGAGCTATCTATGGAAGATGAACCCAATGCCAATAATGAAATGGCGCTGGAAAGCTTGTATGCAGCAAAAGAGGCCATCGATCAGGCATCAGAGGAAACGCCCTACAGCGCTCTCGCTAATACTTACCTTATAAGGGCTCGAATCTACACCGCGATGCTCACCCATCCTAAAGGGAACCCCGAAATTGACCGCAGTCGACCACTTACTATAGAACCGGCATTTGAAGCACTCAAGCAATATGAATCCCTAATACAGAAAAATGCAAATCAAAACCTATGGCGCCAATTGTTAAAACAGACTTTTATTCTGGCTTTCGAAGCAGAAGAGCGGCTTAAGGAAAGAAAGTCTGTCGAACTCACACTGCAAGGCGCATACATAATCGCCT
>CAJXXO010000369.1 GCA_913062655.1 uncultured Bacteroidota bacterium
ACTGATTATTCCCTCTCAGCTCGGCTACGGCAGTCGAAGGACCGGCTCTATACCCCCCAATTCAGTGCTGGTCTTTGAGGTGCAACTGGTAGCGGTGAACTGAACCCACCCTACTACTAGCACTTTCCCTCCTTTGTAGTGAACATATTGTAATTTTGAGCATTCTTTTCGCAAACAAAAAACAGCAACTATGCGTAACATGATGACCCTTTTGCTGGCGTTGGTCGCCTTCAGTTTTACCGCGCAAGCACAAATGGAGCTACCACAGCCTAGCCCGGAAGCCGAAATGGAACAAATGGTAGGCCTGACTGAAATCGAGATCAGCTACAGCTCACCGGGCGTAAAAGGCCGGGAAATTTTTGGCGGCCTTGTCCCCTATGGTAAAATTTGGCGTACAGGTGCCAATAAAGCTACTGCGCTCTCTTTTAGCCGCGATGTTATGATCGCTGATACTGAAATTCCGGCTGGTGAGTACAGCTTATTCACCATTCCCGGGGAAGACGAATGGACCATTATCCTGAACAGCGAGACTGAGCTTTGGGGTACGGGCAGCTATGACGAGGCCAATGATGTAGTACGTTTTACTGCGACACCCGAGCAGCATGAGGAGTTTGTAGAGCGTTTCCGCATCCTGGTGGAAGACTTTGATAACGAAAAGGCGCATATTGCTATTGAATGGGCCGATGTAGTGGTGACTTTCCCTGTGATGGTGCACACCAAGAAGCAAGCATACGCCAGCATTGAGGAAACCTTAAGCCCATCGTGGCAGCGCTACGCCCAGGCGGCACGCTATGCCTGGGAGCAGGAAGGTGACCTGGATAATGCCGGATTGTGGGCCAGTGAGTCCATTGCCGTGGAAAGCACCTGGTACAACCATTGGATCATGGGTGAGGTGTTGGCAGAGCAAGGTGACACAGAAGCGGCTCTCGAGCACATGAACATGGCGCTGAAATTGGGTAACGAAGCCGAGAACTTCTGGTACAAAAGCCGTGTGGAAGAGAATATCGAGAACTGGACGGCTAAGAAGTAAATTAACCGCATCGTAATAGAGAAAGCCATATCCAAAAGGGTGTGGCTTTCGTATTTTAGCCCTATGGCAAACGCGGAAGTCTTTCATGTACAATCCTGGGCCGAGTTGCAGGAGGTCCTTTTTCATGATACCTGGGATGAGGGCTTACAGCGGTATCGTTCTTCTTACGTCTATCGGGGACTGAATTGTGCGGCCTACCCCTTGCAGACAAGCCTCATGCGACTACGTGGCGACTATGCCAAACTAGAGCGGCACCTGTTGCGCAATTTTCGCAAGTATGCGCACCGCAATGCTGCACCCGGTAATTCGATGTGGAACTGGCTGGCCGTAGCCCAACACCATGGCTTGCCCACCCGACTGCTGGACTGGACCTACTCCCCCTATATCGCGCTTCATTTTGCTACCGCTAACTTGCATCATTACGATAAGGATGGCATCATCTGGTGTGTCAATTATGTAGAGACCAACCAATATTTACCGCCAAAATTTAAAAGTGTCATACAGGAGGAGGGGTCCAATGCTTTTACTGCGGAAATGCTGGAATTAGTGTGCAATTCACTGCAGGAGTTTGACAGCCTGCAAGAAGAGCCCTTTACGCTATTTCTCGAGCCCCCTTCACTGGATGAACGCATCGTAAACCAACACGCCCTGTTTTCTCTGATGAGCGGACCCGACTATAGAATAGATACATGGCTGGATGAGCATCCGAAACACTACTACAAAATCATTATTCCCAAATCATTGAAATGGGAAATACGGGATAAGCTGGACCAAGCCAATATCACGGAGCGGTTGCTGTTTCCCGGCCTGTATGGATTGAGTGTTTGGCTCAAGCGCCACTACAGTCCTATCCATGGATAGGTGGCAGAAAGCCCTTACCTTTGCCGCAATTTTTCGATTGCCTTATGAAGTTGCAAGAAGCCATTAACCACCGCAAGACCTTTGCCATTATCAGTCACCCCGATGCGGGAAAGACTACGCTTACAGAGAAGTTCCTCTTGTTTGGCGGAGCTATTCAGGTGGCAGGTGCTGTTAAGTCCAATAAGATTAAGAAAACGGCCACTTCCGACTTCATGGAAATAGAACGACAACGGGGTATCTCCGTGGCTACCTCCGTGATGACCTTCGAGTATCGCGACCTGCTGATCAATCTACTGGATACTCCCGGTCACAAAGACTTTGCTGAAGATACCTACCGTACACTTACTGCAGTGGACAGCGTGATCCTGGTGATTGATTGTGTAAAGGGGGTAGAGGCACAGACAGAACGATTGATGGAAGTATGCCGAATGCGCAACACACCGGTGATCATTTTTATCAATAAGCTGGATCGTGATGGACGCGATCCGTTTGACCTGTTGGACGAACTGGAGGAGAAACTGTCGATTAAGGTACGCCCTCTCTCCTGGCCTATTGGCATGGGCAAAACCTTTAAAGGGGTTTATAACCTCTATGCTAAAAAGCTGAACCTTTTTCAGGGCGGTACACAGCGTGTGGAAGAAGACCTGCTGGAGATCGAAGACCTGGATGACAGCTTGCTGGATGAAACGGTAGGTGAATCCTATGCGAATACGCTGCGCGAAGAGGTGGAGCTCATTGAAGGGGTGTACGATCCCATGAATAAAGCGGATTACCTATCA
>CAJXXO010000370.1 GCA_913062655.1 uncultured Bacteroidota bacterium
AGCACTTCGCGGTGACGTTCTTGCGCAGCGCCTTGACCGTTTCCCGGGCGATGACCTTGGAACCGATCGCCGCCTGGATGGCGACGTCGAACATCTGCCGCGGAATGATCTCCTTCATCCGGGCCGCGAGATCGCGCCCCTGACGCTCGGCGTTGTCACGGTGGACGATGACAGAGAGCGCATCCACCCGCTCCCCGTTGATCATCACAGAGTTGAGGCGGGCGGCTGTACCACGGATCAGGCCAAATCGTGCTTCACCCTGGTCATTTTGAATCGTGATGCCGGGAATCCGCTTCATGGCATCTCCAATATTGGCGTCAGGAAAACGACCGATCTGGTCTGCTGCCACGATGTTGGTAATGTTCAGCCCATTCTTCTGCTGGTTCAGTGCACGGGCTTGTCCCTTCAGGGCTTCACCGATCACTACCACCTCATCGCCCAGCATTACACCCGGCTCCAACTGGATATTGAGTACTTCGGTCTGATTAGCGGCCACTTCAATAGTAGCCGTGTAGTTTTTATAGCCGATGTACGAAACACTGATGGTGTGTTCCCCTTCCGGTACATTGGTGATACGAAATATACCTTCGTTGTTGGAAGTAGTACCGGTACTGATCACTTCTTCATCGAATATTATGGTGGCACCGGGTAAGGCTAATTGACTAATAGCATCAGTGACCTTTCCGGTAAGGGTACCCGACTGGGCCGCAATACCTAAAGAAAAGAGGGAGACAAGAGAGAAAAGGGCAATGCGTAAATAACTCATCATTATATAGGTTTTGGATTGGGGCAAAAGTAGAAGTCACGTATTGCCGTTATGTTAGGGGCGTATTATCAGTTCTAAAGGGCAAGGTTAGCGGGATGTTAAGGGGCTGCATTTTTACTTCGATTTTCTTAACCTTGTTAGGGTTTCTGGCATTAGACTAAAAACGCAGTTCGGTGACCGATACAGAACAGATCATGACGTGGCTGAAAGAAGGCGAGCACGAGACGCTCGACTTCAAGCAGACCGTAAAGAGCCCGGCCAAGATTGCCAAGAATATTGTCGCCTTTGCCAACAAGAAGGGGGGTATCATTCTCATTGGCGTAAGTGACTTTGGCGAGATCATTGGGATAGATCCGGAGCAGGAGCGGTACATCATGCAAAAAGCGGCCCGGGACTATTGCGATCCTCCGGTGCGATTGTCTTTCAAGGAATACCACACGGCTGAGGCTACCTGCCTGGCGGTATTGGTTCGGCCCTCGGGTGACGATAAGGTGGAAGCCCTCGATGAGGAGGGCAACCGCAGAGTTTGGGTGCGCTACCTGGATGAATGTGTATCTGATGAGGAACGGGAAGCAGAGCGGCAGCGGCAGGAACAGGCGGCTACACCGGTGCCCATCTACACCAGCAACAATGAAGGCTTGATCAATTACCTCAAGCAGCACCATACCATCACTATCAAGCAATACCAGAAACTGATGGACCTGCCGTTTCACATGGCAAAAAAATCCCTGGAGCGGCTGCGCCATGCCGATATTCTGCAGCGCCATCGAGGTAAAAACTATCCCTATTATTCACTAAAAAATACCTGATATGTCTAACTGGTGGGAAAAAGACCCGAATCGTGAAGGCCCGCAATTCAAATACAAGGACCTGCCGGTCTTTCAAAAAGGGCTGGAAGTGTTACAGACCGTGTATACCATTTTTGACCTGGTCAAAGAAGATGAAAAGGAGGAAAATGCTTTGCTGAAGGATGCGGTGCGCATTATGCTGGAAGATGCACAAATTGCATTGGCCAAAATTGCCGGGGCGGAAGGGGCCGAGCTCTATGGCTTAAAAATTGAAAATGCGTATATCATCAAGTCGCATGCCCGCAATATCCAAGCCACCAGCAATCTGCTGGAGATGAGTGAGGAGATTGATGACAGCTACATACAATTGCTGCGCAACCAGGTGAATGATTTCCGGCAAGCCTTCCTGGATTGGGTACATGGTTTTGATCCTACGAATGATGTGAAAGGGGAGTGGGACTTCCATTGATTCAACCTGTTGTAGTGACTGACTCTGGCCAGCTACACCCCGATCTTATCTTTGCGCTTATGGTGGCTTTTGGAGATGTTGTCTTCAATGTACTCGATCACTTTGCCCGCTACATTGATGCCGGTGGCTTTTTCTATGCCCTCCAGTCCGGGTGAGCTGTTCACTTCAATTACCAAAGGACCTCTGCTACTGGGCAGGATGTCTACCCCTGCAATTTTTAAGCCCAGGGCTTCTGCTGCTTTCACCGCAGTGGATTGCTCCCTGCGCGATAGCTTCACAATCTCTCCGGTGCCTCCTTTGTGCAAGTTGGAGCGAAACTCCCCTTCCTTGCCCACCCTTTTCATGGCGGCTACCACCTTGCCATCGATCACGAATGCACGAATATCCGTAGCCTTCGCTTCTTCGATAAATTCCTGTACCAGGATGTTGGCATTCAGGCCGTGAAAGGCTTCAATCACCGATTTGGCCGCTTTCCGTGTTTCAGCCAGCACCACCCCTTTGCCTTGGGTGCCTTCCAGCAGCTTGATGATGAGGGGTGTGCCACCCACCGACTTAATCAGTGAGTTGATATCGCT
>CAJXXO010000371.1 GCA_913062655.1 uncultured Bacteroidota bacterium
GGTGATGGCTACCTCAATAGCATTTAGGTCTTCCCGCTGAATGTTCTCCACCAGTGCAAATTCCAGCATTTCCTGGTCATTGGCGGTGCGGATGTAGGCGGGTATCTCGGTCAGGCCTGCCATTTGTGAGGCTCGCAGACGCCTTTCCCCGGATATGAGTTGGTATTGATTGTTGTTCAATCGCCTAACGGTGATGGGCTGCACTACACCCAGCGACTGAATCGACTGGCTCAGCTCTTTCAACGCAGTGTCGTCAAAATGGGTACGTGGCTGATAGGGGTTGGCTTCAATCTGATCGATAGGAATCTTATTGACCGAACCCAGTTGTGCTGCCGTCTCTCGTATCTCTTTGGCTTCTTCGGGTGATACATTGCTGTCGATACCTTCCAGCAGGGCCCGAATGCCTTTCCCTAATGCTTCCTTCTTACTCATTATTTACTTCCTCCGTACTATCTGCTGTCTCGGGCTTGGTGCCATAGCGGTCTTGGTGATAGATCTCACGTGCTAAGTTGAGGTAATTGATGGCGCCTTTGCTATCTGCATCGTACATGATAACCGGCTTTCCAAAACTAGGGGCCTCACCAAGCCGCGTATTGCGGTGGATTATGGTTTCAAATACAAGCCCCCCGAAGTGACGTTTTACCTCCGCCACCACCTGATTGGACAGGCGAAGGCGAATATCGTACATGGTCAATAAAATGCCTTCGATCGCCAGGTCCGTGTTGAGCCGGCTTTGCACGATCTTGATGGTATTGAGGAGTTTGCCCAATCCTTCCAGGGCGAAATACTCACATTGTACCGGTACAATTACACTGTCAGCGGCCGTCAATGCATTAACGGTGATCAACCCAAGAGAGGGAGAGCAGTCGATCAATATATAGTCATAGGCGGACTGTATCTCATCGATCACATGCTTCATGATGCGCTCACGATTGGGGTGGTTGATCAGTTCGATCTCTGCACCAACCAAATCGAGGTGTGACGGCAGTAGGTATAGATTGGGGGTCTCTGTCTCCATCACCACTTCCGAAGCTTTTGCTTCGTTGATCATGCATTCATACACACTGGCTTTGACATTTTTGGGATCAAAACCGACACCAGACGTAGTATTCGCCTGCGGATCCGCATCAATGACCAGCGTCTTGTGTTCTAATACGGCCAAGCTGGCGGCCAGGTTGATCGCTGTGGTGGTCTTGCCCACACCGCCCTTTTGATTGGCAATTGCAATTACTTTCCCCATAAGAAGTCAGTCAGGTTTACAGGGACTTCGTCTCCCCGATATCAAACAAAATCAATTCTGCCTCTGCATTTCTAAACTTTCTTCGCGCCTCGTCTTTATCGATTTGGATAGGCGGGAAGGTATCGTAATGCATACCAATGATGTGGTTGCACTTTATGAATCCGGCAGCGGTTACGGCATCATCCACGCCCATGGTGAAATTGTCACCGATGGGAAGGAAGGCAAATTTCAGCTCTTTGCGACCGAATAACTGCATATCCATGGTAAGGGCGGTATCTCCGGCATAGTAGAAATTACCCTCTGCTGATTCGATGATGAATCCACCCGGATTACCCCCGTAGCTGCCATCTGGCAAACTGGAGGAATGTATCGCATTCACATATTTCACCCGACCGAAAGGAAAGTCGAAAGCTCCGCCATGATTCATAGGATGCGCATTTTCGATACCTTGGTTGTTGTACCAGGTCACCACCTCGAAGTTGGAGATGATCTGTGCGCCACTTTGCTGCTGAATGGTGGCCGCATCTGCTACGTGGTCGGCATGACCATGTGAGAGCAAAATAAAGTCAGGCTGTAGGCTCGCTATATCGATATCCTTGGCCAGTTCGTTGGGCGTGATGAAAGGGTCAAAAAGTAATTGGTGCTCGCCAACCCTCACCATAAAACAAGAATGCCCGTAGTAAGTAACTTGCATGAATACTCCATTTTAGCCGCTACTATAAAAAACAAAACAGCCCTTCGGCTGTATGGTTAAAGTTACAGGTTTCCGGCTAACCCTTCACGGAACGGAAACATATACTTTTGCACAAAATGAGAGGACGCCTGTGGGAAAAAAGCAGGTATTGAGGGGATAAATAAGCACTATGATCACCATCATTTCAGGTACTAACCGATTGGGTAACAAGTCCGTGCAATTGGCGCAGTGGTATCAGCATACCCTCCAGCGACTGGGAGCAGCCGCAAAGCTCTTCAACCTGGAAGAATTGCCTGACGACTTTCTCCTGGCCAGCCGGTATGCGGAGTATGACCGATCGCCTGCGTTTCTGGCGATACAAGAGGAATATTTCTTCCCAGCCGAAAAATTCATCTTCATCATGCCGGAGTACAATGGCTCTATTCCCGGTATCCTCAAGTTAGTGATCGATTCTTGTGAAGTCGAACAGGCCTTTTACCATAAGAAGGCTTGCCTGACAGGCCTCAGCAGTGGACGTGCCGGCAACTTACGGGGTATGGACCACCTGACCAATATCCTTAATTACCTCAAGATACAGGTGTACCACAACAAGCTGCCTGTAAGCCGGATCTTTACGGAAATGGATAAAGAGGGGCAGTTGCTTCATACGTCTGCCCATCAAAA
>CAJXXO010000372.1 GCA_913062655.1 uncultured Bacteroidota bacterium
CAGATTTCGACAACAAGGTAAAGCAGGATGCTTTTGTAGAATGGGAAGAGGTATATCCCGGTAAGCGGTACGGCACATTGAAAGCGGAAGTGGATCGGCTGTGGGCAGCGGATAAAGTGATCGTCTTTGATGTGGACGTACTGGGCGCACAAAACCTGAAGACCTATTTCGGGGCACAATCCCTCAGCCTGTTTATTCAGCCCCCCGACCTGGAAACACTTGAAGAGCGATTGCGTAACAGAGCCACAGAAAGTGATGCCACCTTGCAGGAACGCTTGAAACGGGCCCGGATGGAATTGGCGCAAGCACACCATTTTGATAAGGTACTGATCAATGGCAATCTGGAACAGGCTAAGGCGCAAGCCACCGAATGGGTAAGCAACTTTCTACAGGGCAAGCTGTTGTAGAATTTACCCTTTTCACCTATTTTTAGCCACAGAGCTAAGTATTATATGGTTACGCAAACAACAGAAGGCGTTAAAATAAGCGTAGTTACCTACTACCAACCGGAGTACAGCCGTCCGCTGAGCAATGAGTTTATGTTTGCTTATCAAATCTCTATTGAGAATACCGGCTCGCACACCGTGCAGCTCATCAGTCGTCATTGGTACATCATCGATAGTAACGGTACCAAGCGGGAAGTGCAAGGTGAAGGAGTGGTAGGAAAGCAACCTGTCATCGAACCCGGTAAGACCCACCAATATGTTTCTGGCTGCCACTTGCGCACAGAGTTGGGCAAAATGTACGGCACCTATCTGATGGAACGTCAATTTGACGGCAAACGCTTCGAAGTGCGCATCCCGGAATTCAAGCTGGTAGCCCCGGAAAAGCTGAACTAATTGTCCGGCTACCGGCCAACCTATTCCTTTTTCTTTCATTTTTCCTGAAACCTTACACGGGCCGCCCCGTATCCTTACCTCGACTCTAAAAAGCAATGTATGAGGTGTTGGATGGTATGTGGGCTACTAATGTGGACCTTGCTGGCGCAGGCTGGCGGACCGCATAAGACGCGGGCACAAGATGACCCTTCCGCCCTGAATATCCCACGACATAATGCTCAGGTGACGCCCACAGCCTCACCCTCTTCATTGCAAGATTGGCGACAAGCGCAGGATTACTTTACGGATAGACAGTATTACCAGGCGCTGGCCAGAGTGGAAAGACATTTAAGTCAGCACCCGGGTGATTGCAATGGCCAATACCTTAAGGTGCACATCTTACTTCAATTGGGGGAAACAGGCGAGGCGCAATATCATGCGTATCAACTGTTGCAAGAAACCACCTTGCTATACCCTGATTGGGTAACCTTCCTGGAAGAAGTGGTTGATCAAGCGCAACTCAACGCCAGGAACACACAGGCGGCTAACCACTATCCGCCTGCTACACTGCCATGGGAAGCATGACGAGACAATCCGCCCAGGCGGAAAAGATGCATGCTAATTCCATGTAACCGAGAAAGCCGGCTAATTTCGCTTGACAACGGGGCCGGCTTTCTTTCTTACCATAAGAATAGCAACATTACACCGATATGTCGAGCCGGAAAATCCACGTATTCTTACGTGTGCATGGGATACTGGACAGCTAAGCTCTTATGAATTGGAGATGGAGGGCGCTTTCTCTTCGCTATCCAAACTTTGATAGATAGAATTGTTCGACCTGAATTCTGGAATGAGTTGCTTCAACTTCCGCACCAACGACTGGTCGTCTCCACTGGTAAGCAGGTGAGGCAATTGCTGCAACACCTGCTCTACGCGGTTCCTGTCAGCAGATTGCACTTTTGCGATTCTGATTTTCTCGTTATAGGTAGGCAGCGTGCTTTCAGCATCACTCAGCACCTCCTCGTATAATTTTTCGCCTGGGCGTAGACCTACAAATTGAATGGGGATGTCTTCCTCCGCGTGGCCACTCAAGCGAATCATCTTTTTGGCCAATTCCAATACCTTAACCGGCTCACCCATGTCGAAAACAAAAATCTCACCGCCCTTGCCCATGGCACCGGCTTCAAGCACTAACTCACAGGCCTCCGGAATCGTCATAAAAAACCGTGTGATATCTGGATGGGTAACCGTTACAGGCCCCCCTTTGTCGATTTGTCGCTGGAAAAGTGGTATGACAGAGCCGTTAGACCCCAGTACGTTGCCGAAGCGTGTAGTGATAAATAAGGTATGGTTGCTCATGGCTTGCAGTGCCTGCACAGCAAGTTCTGCCATTCGTTTGCTGGCGCCCATCACATTGGTTGGATTAACGGCCTTATCCGTAGACACCATTACCATGTGGTCGACCTCGTATTGCAAACAAAGCTGACCGATGTTATACGTACCGAGTACATTGACCTCAACTGCTTCACCAGGGTTTTCCTCCATAAGTGGTACGTGCTTATAGGCAGCCGCATGGTACACCACATCTGGGTAATGTGCCCGAAATATGCGGTCCATACGGTCCTTATTCTTGACATCGGCTATGTACGATACCACTCGCTTATACCGACCATTGAACTCCTCCTTCAGCCGCAGCAACAGCTCATGCATGGGGCTCTCTGCCTGATCTACTATAATGAGGGTAGCCGGTTCATAGTATAGCGCCTGTCTGGCGAGT
>CAJXXO010000373.1 GCA_913062655.1 uncultured Bacteroidota bacterium
CAGTTAATAACTTATCAGTATCTTCATTGATTTGTTGAGCTGGTTTGAACATCTCAGATCCAAGGACCATAGGATGATCTTCGGTGACAATAACTTTATTCCCAAAATCATCAGTGACCTCAAACATTTCCTTCTCTACTTCATGTTTATAGATGTAAGCAGCGTCTGAGAAATATTGTTCTTTAGTGTCCGGGTTATATGTTAGAACCTTAAAGTTATCATCAGTAGCATACCATCTATCACCTTTTGACCATTTGATTCTAGCCTGTTCAAACAGTTCTTCTTCCGAGGTGGCTTGCAGGCGCTTGGCACTATTCAAAATGCCGCCACCACGCTTACCGATTTCTTCGTAGCTCAGGCCTTTGATGCGATCGACAAATTCCCCTTCGCGTGAGCCGGCCCACACGAGGTGGGTATGGCTGTCTACAAAACTGGGAATGACAAAACGCCCCTTTGCGTCTACTTCATGATCAGCTCTTTCCGGGGACTCCGCCATCGGGCCAAAGGCTTTGATGCGATCATCTTCTATCAGCAAGTAGGCATTTTCCAGGCTCGGATATTTTGCCATATCACTACCCTTGATTACGGGGTGTCCCTGTGGATAGAGGCCGGCCAGCAGGCCGATGTTTCGGATGAGGGTGGTCATGGTTGGAATGTTTGTAACACAAAGGTAGGCAAGCCACAGGTTTCGTAATTTCGTTGCATGCCGGGAAATTCGTTTGGACAGTTGTTTCGAGTTACCACCTTTGGCGTCAGTCACGGCATAGCTATTGGTTGCGTGATCGATGGTTGTCCTGCCGGGCTGCCGCTGGATATTGACCTTATCCAAAAGGAACTTGACCGCAGAAGGCCCGGTCAATCGAAGCTCACCACTGCACGACAGGAAGCCGACCGGGTGGAGCTGCTCTCTGGCACCTTTGAAGGGCAAACTACCGGTGATCCGATCACTTTGCTGATCCGCAACAAGGATGCCCGCTCTACCGATTACAGCCATTTAGAAAAAGCCTACCGTCCCGGTCATGCCGATCTGACCTACGAATTGAAATACGGTCTGCGGGATCATCGAGGTGGGGGGAGAGCCTCTGCCCGGGAGACAGCCGCACGTGTAGCTGCTGGGGCCGTGGCCAAGCAATTGCTGGCGCATGCAGGTGTGAGCATCCAGGCTTATGTACAACAGGTGGGCCCTGTACACCTGGAAAAACCTTACCACCAGCTTGATCTCCGGCAGATCGACTCTAACGCAGTCCGCTGTCCGGATTCCGATACGGCCCATAGAATGCAAGCCGCCATTGAGGCTGTACGCGACCAGGGCGATACGTTGGGCGGCACCATTCAATGTGTGGCGCAGCGTGTACCGGCTGGATTAGGCGAACCGGTTTTTGACAAGTTACAAGCCGAATTGGCCAGGGCCATGATGAGCTTGCCCGCTACCAAAGGATTTGAGTATGGGGATGGCTTTGCTGCTGCCCAACACAAAGGCAGTGACCTGGAAGATCCTTTTCAGCATGAGGAGGGACAGTTTCGCTCCACCTACAACCGAGCAGGTGGCATCCTGGGCGGCATCAGCACGGGTGAGGACATCTACTTTCGGGTGGCCTTTAAGCCAGTCTCCACGAGACTGCAGCCTCGGGAAGGCATGACAAAAGAAGGAGAATCGGTGACGCTACCGGCCAAAGGACGTCATGATCCCTGTGTGGTGCCGCGTGCCGTGCCCATCGTAGAAGCGATGACTGCGCTCGTGCTGGCCGACCATTATCTTCGTCAGCGAAGTGCCCGTATTTGACCAAAGAACAACTATGAAGCGATTACCTCTGCATTGGAAGATCATCATTGGATTGGTATTGGGTGTTATTTGGGCACTGCTGTCCAGTTACCTGGGGTGGAGTGCCTTTACCATCGATTGGATCAAACCCTTTGGTACCATATTCATCAATCTGCTGAAGTTGATCGCAGTACCCTTGGTGCTATTTTCCATCATAAAAGGGGTGTCCAGCATCACAGATACTTCCAAGCTGGGTCGCTTGGGCGCTAAAACCCTCTTGACCTACCTCGGTACGACCATCACGGCTATTACCATTGGCTTGCTTTTGGTCAATACCCTGCAACCCGGTAAGAAGGTAGACGATGAGGAACGCATCAAGTACCGACTGAGCTACGAGTTGTGGGCCATTGACAATGGCTACGAGATCAAAGATGACCGGTTGTTTTTCAATGATCCGCAATATGCCGGGTATATCGATACGGCTGCTGTCCGGGCAGAACAGGCTGCACAGATGGCAGAATTTGGCGATAAGGTAGAGGATGCAGAAAGTCTAAAGGGGGCCGGACCCTTGCAGTTTCTGGTAGATATGGTACCGGAGAATATTTTCTTGTCGTTGCAGAACAACAAACTGATGCTGCAGGTGATCTTCTTTGCCATCTTCTTCGGCCTGACCATAAACTTCATTCCGGCAGAGAAGACCAAAGGCCTGACAAATGTGATTGACGGCATCAACGAGGTGATATTGAAGATGGTGGACATTGTGATGCAAGGCGCGCCCTTTTTTGTCTTTGCCCTGCTGGCCGGTCAGATCGCTGAGATGGCCG
>CAJXXO010000374.1 GCA_913062655.1 uncultured Bacteroidota bacterium
TAAAGAATGTTTATGACAGATACATATCAAGTGATTCTATTGAGCTTGTGTGTGAGTATAGAGAGTTAAGGGATCATACACTTATAAGAAGCTCCAAAGGTCTGGAATGCTTATTAGAAGATTTGGACGGGTGTCATAGAGAGTTAAATAGTATTAAATATTTATTTGATGCACATAATAAATATCACGAGGTAACATCATTTTATTTAGAGCAAAAATCATATACTCTTTATAAAATAAAGAGAGATAGGTATATGTTAATGATTGTTGATTGAATATGTATTTTAAGATTGAGATTTAATTATCCCCCCTGGCGCGCGCTTGCAGCGCGTTGCCCATCACTACTTTTGGAAGTAACCCTACCACCGTATTTTCACGATACGTAACTATACCAGCTATCCTATGAAAACTTACCTTTTTGTACTGCTATCGTTGGCATTGGCGCCAGTATCTTCTCTTTTTGCGCAAGACCGTACGCCACTGGCGGTGGTGCAGCAGCAACTGGATACCTACAATGCGCAGGATATTGACGGCTTTGCGGCTGTGTTTGCCGAGGATGCGGAAATTTTCATGAATATTGGCGATACCGTACCGGCTATGCGTGGCCGGGCAGAGATCCGCGCGCGGTATGGGACCCTATTTGAAGAAAATCCGCAAAACAAGTCTACCCTCAAGGGGCGTATGGTACAAGGCCCATTTGTGATCGACCATGAATGGATCACCGGCCGGGATACAGCCTTCTCCCTTGTCGCCATCTACGAAGTGCAGGAGGGATTGATCACACGGGCGTGGTTTGTGCGGTAGCGGACTTGGGCTACGGAAAGTACTTATTCATCAGCATGTAATCGATATTGTCCGCCTGTAAGTGGCACCCGGTACAGATGGCCCCTTTGTCTGCCGCAGAGGTAGCCACAGACCCGTTGCCATTCACATAGCCCCATACCCAGCCCCGGTCATCGGCATCGGCATTGTCGCTGTCCTTGTACAATATCGCAAAGCGTTCCATCTCCTGGGCCTGGCTGTATAGCTCTTTCACGATCAATGCCCCATCAGCAAAGCTGGCATTGGCTGCTACTTTCCCGGTCGTGTCGAGGTGTTGGGCCGCAGTGGGGTTGTACCAGGTGCGGAGGAAGGGGTAATTGTGGCCGCTGCCGGCACTTTTGTTGAGGAAAGCCTCGTCAAATTTGTACCAGGTGGCATTATCGCGGGCAATGGCCATATTGTAGAGCATTTCATCGGTGCTGCCGGGTTCGGCTTGCTTTTTACAACTGACCCAGAGGAGAATTGAGCTGCTGACAAATAGAAACAGGAGGTAGCGTGCCATGTGGTGGGTTTTGATAGTAAACGCTGGTAGGAGGTATTTATTCGTCAAGATACTTTTTATGGCATTGTTGTGATGGAGACCCCGGGTCAAGCCCGGGGATGATGCACGTTTTTATAGATGATTTGGTGTAATTAAAGACTCTAGCTCCCGGCCTTGAGCCGGGAGCTCAAGAATGAAAAGGCTATACAACCAACAATCCCTACCTCCACCGCAATTTCAGCCCGCCATAGAAAGTACGCGGGCGGCTGGGCCCAAAAACGAAGCCGGCATCGCGGTCGGGGCCAACATCGAAGTTGTCCTGGAAGCTGTTGAAGAGGTTCTGCACGCCTCCGAAGAGCTGCACCACATACTCCTCCGCGATGGGCAGGTCATACGTGAGCTTGAGGTTCTGCTCAAAGAAGGCAGGGGTTTCCTCCAATATTGTGTATTCATCAGTCGGATCGATGATGTGCGGTACTACCATGGAGCCGGTGTAGATGCCCGACAGGATCGTAGAAAAACGCTCCGTACCATTCCAGGTGATGGAGTAGAAGCCATACGTATTCGGTGTCCGTACAATCCGGTCGGTAGCGACCACCGGGCGCTCATCAGAAGGTGTTTCCGGTTCCCAAATGACCTCGGTTTCGTCATAGGTGGCGGTCTGAAGCGTCCCGCCCAGTTGAAAGATCCAGGTACTACCCAAAGCCAGGTTGGCCTCCACGTTCAGGCCGCTCACCTGTGCCCCCGCACCATTGCGTTTGGTAATGACGGCCACACCGGAGGGCAGTTCCGTTTGGTTGGAGAGGATGAAAGGGTTCTGCAGTTGTGTATAAAAGCCTTCCACCACAATGTCGGTCTGGATGCGACCGGTGGTTTGGGTATAGTTGGCTGAGACCGTGTAGCTGTTGGAGCGCTCCGTGGTCAAGTCGGGGTCGAGTCGGATGAAGCGGGCGGCACCACCGACCGTTTCAATGTGCAGATCCTCATCAAAGGCCTGTGGGGCGCGATAACCCTGTGCAAAGGCAGCCCGCAACTTGATGCGCTCGGTGAGCTGATACATGGCATTGAGGCGGGGAACGAGCACCGTGAGATTACGATCATTGGTGAAGTTGTCGGCCGCGAGGTCGTATTGGCCATTGATGAACAACTGATCCAATCGGCCACCGGCCAGCACCGTCAATCGCTTGACCGGTTGCCATTCTACCTGGGCAAACGTACCCCAGGTACCTACTTGTTGGTCGATGGTGCGCTCGTAACCCGGCATG
>CAJXXO010000375.1 GCA_913062655.1 uncultured Bacteroidota bacterium
CTTCCCTGCCAGTAGGATAAACCCGATTTAGCATCCTCGATAGCGGCCAAATACATGGGGTCACCCATTTCGTGGTACATTTCCGCCGCGTCGTCCATTTTACCCTGATACTCTTCCAGAAAGGCATCCAAATCATTCATATCGAAGTAGGATATTTGGCCGGTACGCCGGTCGACATGTTTAATGGTCACCCCATAATCGGGTTGTTGATCGAAAGACAAATCATTCAGGGAAGTTCGCTCATCATCCTGTTGAGAGGACTGGTTTCTGAAGGCGGCTGAAATATCAAATGTTTCGCGTTTTTCCTTTCGTGGGTTAGGTTTGGGGTTGTCGTGAGCAGGCTCTCCTGGAAAGGTATCTTCCTGCTCCTGCCGGCTCTGCTCCCTTGCCTGATAGAAGAGGTTACCGGGCTCATCTTCCAGGCCGGTCTCGGCGAAGTCACCCTCGTCCGGCTCATGTTGTTCCCCGGTCTCCATTTCCGGCTCGGGGTCTTTTTGTTCTGTTGCTGGTTCTTCCTTGGCTTCCCGTTCCAGCTCTTCCAGCCAGAATTCCAGGTGATCGGGAGCCTGTTCGTCGTTATCTGCACAGGATCTCTCTTCGGGTGGCTGCTGTTTCTTTTCCTTTTTGGCGGAAGCCTGGGAGCTCAACGGCTAAACGAAGCTGTAGCGGCGCAAACGGAGATGCTGCGTGGAGACTCCGAAGTGCAAATACTCTGGCATGTCGGTAAGCTTTACCACGAGCGCTACCAGAATAGCGAGGCGGCACAACTGCCGAATGTGCGTTTGCTATCATTTGTCGACCGCATGGATCTGGCCTACGCTGTGGCCGATTTGGTGGTGTGCCGGGCGGGAGCGCTGACGATCTCTGAGCTTAGCCTGTTGGGCAAAGCAGCTTTGCTGGTACCTTCGCCTAATGTGGCAGAAGACCATCAGCGTAAAAATGCGGAAGCATTGGTCCGGCAAGGTGCTGCGAAAATGGTGTTGGATAAGGATGCCGCGGAGCAGCTTGTACCCACTGTGGTGGCTCTGTTGGGACATGCTGAAGAACAAGCGGAGCTGGGTAAGGCCATTCTTGCACATGCGAAACCGGAAGCTACAACCGCCATTGTTTCCGCCATTGTTGACCTCTTACAACAACGATCGGCATGAGGATTGAAGCGGCACATAACGTCTTCCTCATCGGTATCGGAGGTATCGGCATGAGTGCCTTAGCACGCTATTTTTATAAACAAGGGGCAAGGGTGCAAGGGTATGATAAAACACCAAGTCCTATCACTGAAGCACTACAGGCTGAGGGTATTTCCGTCTTTTTTGAAGATGATCTGTCAAAGTATCCTTCCCAGGTTGATTTGGTCATATATACACCTGCTATTCCGGCAGACCACCTGGGGCTGAATTGGTATCGTGAGCAAGGATTCAATGTGTACAAGCGCTCCGAAATCCTGGAAGAGCTCACCAAAACCAAAGAAACCATCGCTGTTGCCGGCACCCACGGTAAAACCTCCATAACGGCCCTGCTGGCTCACGTACTCAATGCCAGCGATAAGCCGGCCACCGCCTTCATTGGTGGGGTGGCCAATAACTTTCGATCAAATTTCGTCTACCGTGAGAGTGATAGGGTAGTGGTAGAGGCCGATGAATTTGACCGGTCTTTCCTGCGGCTCCACCCTCATATAGCCGTTATCAGCGCATTGGATCCGGATCACTTGGATATTTACGGCTCCTTGGAAGAGCTTACGGCCAACTTTTTTGCATTCACTAAACAAGTGTCACGAGAGGGGTGCCTGATTTTACAGGCACAGTTGCCATTGGTGGCTAAAGTGGACCATCCAAAGGTCTTCACCTACGGAATTGACACACCTGCTGATTTCGTAGCGGAAAATATTCGGGTAGAGGAAGGGCACTTCCTTTTTGACCTCGATATTCAGGGCGATAGCTATGGTACTTTCCGGTTGGCCTTTCCGGGATATCACAATGTGGAGAATGCTTTGGCTGCGCTGGCAGTAGGCTACGTGCTGGAAGCCAACATGGAAGCCATGCGGGCTGCATTGGCTTCTTTCAGCGGCATCCGAAGACGATTTGAGAAGGTCTATGTAGGCAAAGAGGTAGTCTATATCGATGACTATGCCCACCATCCCAAGGAGATCGAGGCCTTGATTCGCTCGGTACGCAGGTTATATCCCGGTCGGTTCATCACCGCTATTTTCCAACCACATTTGTATACGCGTACACGTGACCTGGCCGAGGGTTTCGCCAACGCACTTACCGCTGCAGATGAGGTGATTTTATTGCCCATTTATCCTGCACGTGAAGTGTCGCTTCCGGGGGTAGAAAGTGGCCTTATCGCCCGAAAAATAAAGGAAAAACCAGTACAAGTGATCGAAAAGTCTGATTTATTAGACACCCTTGCAAGCCGGCCACGGGATATTATTCTCACCATCGGGGCAGGCGATATCGATCGATTGGTTCAGCCTATTCACGAGTGGTTAAAAAACACAGCAGCATGAAGCGAAAAAAAGAGTTGATAAGATGGGGAAAGCGGTTGTTGTGGATGGCCAGTGTGGCGG
>CAJXXO010000376.1 GCA_913062655.1 uncultured Bacteroidota bacterium
CGTCATCCACCAGTGTAAAATTGTCGCGCAAGGGGCGGTAGCGTTGATAGCCCAACGCGAAGCCGACCCTTAGCCGCTCCGTCTTTGTGGTGCGTATACGCGCTTGCAAGCCCAGGCGGCCTTCAAACCCCTGATCAAAAAAAGCATCATAGCGCGGTATACCATAATTGCCCCCTACATGTATGTCCAGTTGCTGTGCCGAAAGACCCAGGCTGGATACGATAAGAATGAGTGCCGTCCAATGTTTCACCACCTCCAAATTACCAACTAATCGGCTGGTATGTTCAATGGTAGTGTCACATTTTCGAGCAAACGTCCAACCGGATACCGATTGTGGGACGGCTCATAGTAGGGCGACCGCTTGTATACAAAGTCAAGCTGCCGGTAGTGTTGGTCCGCTAACGAGGAGTCAACGGCTTTGGCCTCTTCCAACGCCTGGCGCAGGCCAGGGTCCTTATCCAGTAGCCCTGCGGCCACCTCATCAAAAACATAACCTGAAAAGTATTCCTTCTGCATCAAAATGGCATCAAAGAAATTCCAGCGAAACCAGCTATCAGCCGCAGTGGGTTCCAGCATCTCCACGATATAGCGATTGCCTGGCTGGTTGACCGGAACGTACCAATCACCCGGCTGGAAAAGTAACCGCTGCGTGTCTTTTCTCACCTTCACCTCCCGATGGAAGTAATGGCCTTCCCACGGAAAATCTATGGTCTCTACGTCCTCCACATAATACACCTCTACCGGTAAACGCATAGTATCTGTCAACGGCACCATGTCGATCTGATTGGCTTGCAACAAGGCCACTGCGCGCTGCCAGGCCTGCGGCAGGATATATGCCACCGGTGCCGCCACGGCATCGGTGACCCGATAGCGATTGTACCAACGGATAGAATCAGACCAGGGTTGAGCACGATCATACTGTAATCGCAGGTGCCCACTCACCTGAGAGGTTACCTGCGTATCGGCAAAACCACGGAAAAACACCTTTTCCCATTTGGTCGTATCGGATGCCCATTGGAGGGCAAATTGCTCTTGTACTGCCACGGCTGAATCTGCCTCCTGCTGCCATGCCACCACCTGCTCCCGGTCGCGATGCAGCGCGGTAAGTGCCACCTGTAAAAAGGCATAGGTAGCGTCAACCCGCTGGTGAAATGGCTTGAACATATGCGCCTCTGTAACGAAGCCAATGGTGTTGAATAGGGCAGTGTAGCCGGTACTGTAGCGAGGTGTTTCCAGAAAGGCCCGAAGACCCTTATCGGGTGTACGGTCCACCGGCATAACATAGGGCGTCATAGGCCAGCCGGCCGCTGCCATCTGGTGAAACAAATTGGGCCACAATGAGTCGTAAAGGTAGTCGCCCAGTAAGGGGTGCAGCTTGTCCTGCTGTGTACCAATTAGTGTCATCACATGCTGGTAATCGGCTCCATTAGAGGTATGGGTATCAATGAAAAAATGGGGCCGCCATTGATGATACAATGTGGTGAAGGCACGCATATTCCGGCTATCGGCTTTGGCGCCATCCCGGTTGAGGTCAAGGTTGCGCCCATTGCCACGAAATCCTTGCTGTCGGGGGCCATTTTGATTGGCGCGATAGCAACAGCTTCGTTCCAGGGCGCCTCCTACATTGTAAAAGGGTATTACCGCTACCACCACACTATCCAGCAGGTGGCGATTGGTCTCTTTTTGTAATAGATCACGCAACCACATCATGCTGGCGTCCACCCCACAGCTTTCACCCGGATGGATGCCATTCATCACCAGCAACACCCCTTTACCACTTTCCCGGATCTTGACCGGGTCAAACACCCCATCAGTATTCAACACAGCCAAATGAAGTGGAAGGCCAACATCAGTTGTACCGTAAGTGAGCAGTTGTACCTCTGCATAGGCACTATCCAATTGCTCGAAATAATCGATTGCCTCGTAGTAATGGGCAGAATAGGTACTGTCAAGCTCAAAGGGGGTACGCCAATCGGGCTGAGCGAGCAAGGTAAAGCTGGCAAAAACCAGCGCTATGCTAACGCAGTTTCTCATTATTTCGGTGGCGGTCGGCATCACGTGTGGTCTTCTTCTTCAGGTTGTTGTGCAAAGCTTTGGTCAGGTCGACTCCGGTTTGATTGGCCAGACAAATGGTGACAAACAATACATCTGCTAATTCATCGGCCAGGTCTTTCTCCTTATCGCTCGGCTTTTCGGATTGCTCTCCATATCTACGCGCAATGATCCGGGCTACTTCACCCACCTCCTCGGTAAGCATAGCCATATTGGTCAGTTCATTGAAGTATCGGACACCCGTAGTCTGTATCCATTCATCTACCGTGCGTTGTGCTTCTTGAAGGGTCATGGTCGTACCAATTCTTTTTCCATTTTTTCCAATTCTTTATGCAAGAGGGTATCGGTTGGGTTTTGGTGGCTTTCCAAGAGCTTTTGGACATAGGGTTCATGGTAACGGAATTCCCCAAACGTACGATACAGGGATTCGGTAGGCCACAAAAAGAACCCAATAAAAACCAGGGGGTAAATGGCCAACCGCTTAATGAGTGGACTGAGCTGT
>CAJXXO010000377.1 GCA_913062655.1 uncultured Bacteroidota bacterium
GAGAAAGCCTGGCCATGGGTAATGGAGGCGTTTGAAAAACAGGCGTATAAAATGGCCTACGAGCCTTATGATTTTGTGGTAGGCACCTGGACGGTAGAAGGCACCCAAGACTATGAGCGATGGAAGCAGGAGACCAAGCAGCTAACCGGCTCCACCTACTCCATTGCAGGCACTGATACCACCATTCATGAGACTTTTACATTGCAGTATGGGTACGAAGACCTCTTTTTCATGCCCATCACCAATGAAGCAGACGAAGAGCCATTTCGTGTAGCAGAAACGGGTAAAAACTTTTTTGTCCTTACCCGAATGGGAGGGGACTTTCCTGAGCGCATTACCTATCGGAAGACGGGAGCGAAAACGATGACCGCCACCCTGGAAGGAAAGCGGGAGGGAAAAGATGCCGAAATTGTCTTTTCCTACCAGCAGGTTGATTAACTGGTAAGTAGGGCCAATGATTCCGCTATCATGCGTTCCACGGCAGCATGTGGATCCTTACTGAATTGACGCAATACACGATTGGCGATGATTGTGTTAATACTAAGGCACTTATGCCCCAACAACCGGCCTAAGCCATAGATGCCGGAGGTTTCCATTTCGAAATTGGTGATGCGGTGACCATCATACTTAAAATCGGGCAACCGATCCAAAAGGGTGGGAAACTTCGGACGGAGACGAAGCTGTCTGCCCTGTGGGCCGTAAAACCCGGAACAAGTTACCGTAATGCCTGCGGTGAAATGGGTTGAAAATGTAGCCAGCAACTCATTGTCAGCGGCTGCTACGTATGGCTTTACCTTAGCATCGGTCAACCCCAACTGTTCTGCAAAGGCCTGGGTTATCCTTTCTTCTGCTGTACTACCCTCATAGTCGTAATAATGTAGCAGATTGTCTAAGCCCAAGCCATGGCTGGAGACGACAAACTGATCTACCCCGAGGTCAGCTTGTAAGCCACCCGAGGTGCCCATACGGATAATGGTTAATGAGCGCTTGTTTTCTTTTATCTGTCGGGTCGGTAAGTCGATATTCACCAGTGCATCCAATTCATTCAGTACGATGTCTATATTATCGGTACCAATTCCGGTGGAAATGGCACTGATGCGGTGCCCGTTTAGTTCACCTGTGTGCGTTACAAATTCTCTTTTCTGGCGTTGTACCGTTATCCTGTCAAAGTGCTTTGAAATGGTCGCTACACGATCGGGATCGCCAGCAGTAATGATGATATCGCCAATTTCCTCGGGCCGCAGCGCCAGGTGATAGACAGAACCATCAGGATTTAACACCAATTCAGAGTCAGGTATAACATTTGAGGACATGTTTAGCTAATTTTGCGTCACAAATCTACCGATAATCCGACCAACCTCTTTTGTTATGGACCTTCAGAAAATTCTTGTACCCACTGACTTTTCCAATGAATCGCTAACGGCATTGGATCACGCTGCGCTCTTTGCCCACACTTACGATGCAGAGATCGTTTTACTGCATGTGGTAGAGACCTACGAGTTCAATGCTGTACTCGACAACCTGGGTACAAGCTATGAGGAGATTGTCAAAAAAGGAATTGAGGAGAAGATACAACAGTTGATCACCGAAAGGGACAACCTGAAGGGGGTTACCATATCCAGTCGAATAGAGAGTGGCAAGGTGCACAGAAAGGTGTTAGCCGTAGCGGAGGAGCTATCAGCAGATCTGATCGTAATGGGTACGCATGGTGCCAGTGGCATTGGTCACCTGGAGAAGATGGTGTTGGGCTCAAATGCTTACCGGATCGTCAATGGGAGCACTATCCCCGTGTTGACTATCCGGGACGCCAACAAGAAACCCCGTGTGGAGCGGATCATACTGCCGTTGGACATCACCAAGAAGACCATGCAAAAGGTGAAAACGGCCATCGACATAGCCAAAAAATTTAAAGCCCACATTTATATCGTGGCGATCACAGAATTCCTTGATGATTTCAACCCCAACATTGACCGGATACCCAAAGAACTGGAGGCGGTGGAACATCGTGTCAATGCAGCAGGTATCGAATGCACGGCTGCGGAGATCAAGTACAGAGATGTGGCCAAAGGAGTGATTGGCTATGCGGAGAATGTGCGTGGCGACCTTATTGTTATCATGACCCGGCAGGAAAATCTTATCGAAGAGCTGATCCTGGGATCACATGCACGTAAGATCGTTAGCCAGTCACACGTGCCGGTGCTGAGTGTACGACCTCAAAAGTAAACTTAAGGCTGCGCCAAAACGGCTTTTTCTGCTATTTGACCATTATCAAGTACTAGTCGAACCAAATAAATGCCGGCTACCGGAAACCAATTGTTGGGTAGTGTCGTCACTTGATCGGTAATCAAGCGTTGTCCTACCAGTTGTCCTGCTGTGTTGTACACCTGCACGGTAGCTTGCTCCACATCACTGTCGAGGTAGACCGTAGGTCTGCCGACACCGCGAATGAACTCGCTGGTACCTGCGATCGATGTTTCGAAAGACTCAATCAGGCCACGATTGGCCAGAATAAGGAAGAGGTCGTCCTGGTATTGGCCATTGTATAACTGGCTTT
>CAJXXO010000378.1 GCA_913062655.1 uncultured Bacteroidota bacterium
TTCACGCCCAGTATACTTACCATACTAGGCGTAATCATGTACCTCCGCTTCGGTTGGGTGGTAGGCAATGTGGGGCTCATCGGCACACTGGTCATAGTAACGCTTTCCACCTCCATCACCTTTCTTACCGCATTGTCTATTTCGGCCATTGCTACAGATCAACGGGTACGAACCGGTGGTGCCTATTACATGATCAGTCGATCCCTTGGCATCGAATCGGGTGGTGCCATTGGCATTCCTCTCTACCTGGCGCAAGCCTTGTCTGTGGCGCTATACACCGTAGGTTTTGCGGAGAGCTTGGTGGAGGTCTTTCCGATGCTTGATTTTAAAGCCGTAGGTCTTATTACCACCGCCCTGGTGGCGGTTATAGCCATGATCTCAGCGCAGGTAGCCATTAAGGCACAGTACTTTATTATGTTCGGTATTGTATTGTCGCTGCTGTCCCTCTTCTTTGGCAGTGCCATTGAGCCAACTACAATTGAGATGACGGGAGTACCGGAGCGGCAGTCGGAGTCGTTTTGGGTGGTTTTTGCCGTCTTTTTTCCAGCGGTAACGGGCATTATGGCCGGTGTCAATATGTCGGGTGACCTCAAGAATCCGGGAAAGTCGATACCGCGGGGCACCTTTGCTGCCGTGGGAACGGGCTATGTGATCTACATGGTGCTGCCGGTTATTCTGGCGATGCGTGCCGATGCGCAGACGCTGGTGGACGACCCCTTTATCATGCGCAGGATTAGCTTGTGGGGCGATGCCTTGTTCATAGGCGTATGGGGTGCTACATTATCGAGCGCACTGGGCAGTATTTTAGGCGCACCCCGTATCTTACAAGCCTTGGCCCGTGATGGGGCCTTGCCGAAATGGCTGAGCTGGCTGGGCAAGGGGTCAGGCCAGGATGACAGTCCACGGGTCGGCACAATCATTACCCTGGTAGTAGCCTTAGTGGCGGTTTGGTTTGGTGATCTAAACCTAATTGCACCCGTACTGACCATGTTTTTCCTGACCACCTATGGGGTACTGAATGTGACAGCCGGACTGGAGCGCTTGCTGGGCTCACCCTCCTATCGCCCCCGGTTTAAGGTGCACTGGAGCCTATCCTTGCTGGGAGCCGTTGGGTGCCTGGCCGTGATGTTCCTGATCAATGCCGTGGCTACGGTGGTGGCCTTCACTTTCATCGCACTGATTTTTTTGTGGTTGCAGCGTAGAGAGATCAAAACCGCTTGGGGGGATATTCGCAATGGTCTATGGATTTCTATGATACGTGCGGCCCTTATGCGAGTAGATGTGGACAAAACGGATAAATCGTGGCGTCCCCATCCATTGGTATTCAGTGGTGCGCCCACCAAGCGGTGGCACTTGATTGATTTCGCCAGTGGCCTTACGCACAACAAGTCTATCCTCACGGTGGCCATGATACTCACGGCTAAGGACCTGGCCCGTACCCGGCAGAAGAGCATGGAGCAGCACTTGCGTACTTTCCTGGTCAAGCGCGGTGTACAAGGCTTAGTCAGGGTACTGCCTGCCCCTGATCCACTGACCGGTGTGACGCAATTGGTAAGTGCCTACGGTATGGGCGGCTTAGTGCCCAATACCGTAATTCTGGGCAATAGCGAAACCCCCAAAATGCTTGAGCCCTATTGCGAAATGATCACCCGTATTTACGAGCAACAACGGAATGTATTGATCGTCAACCACCAGGCGGGTATTGGTTTTGGCAACCGCCAGCGAATAGACATATGGTGGGGGGGCTTGAAAGGAAACGGCAGCTTAATGATGATACTGGCTTACCTCCTGCACACGAGCCATGCCTGGTGGAATGCCGAGGTCCATGTAAAGATGATGGTCAGCGACCCAAAAGCCTATGAACCCACCCGCAACAACCTTACAGCAGTGGTGGAAAGCATGCGTACCAATGCAAAAGCCGAGGTAATTCTGGCCGAGGGGCGCAGTTTCGATGAAGTACTACACACCTCCTCCCAGTCGGCCGACCTCATCTTTTTAGGACTGCCCAAGCCAGACGAAACCGCAGATTTCACCGCTTATTTTGAAGGGGCACAGCAGCGCATTAAAGACCTACCCACTACTGTGCTGGTGCTCGCAGCAGAGGAAATCTCCTTTGGAAAGGTATTGTTGCAACAAGAAGTGTATCAGAAAGACTGACCTGTGTATCAACAGGATGATTAATATCATTTTCTATGGGGATAAAGTCGTGTACTTTTAACAGGCTCAATTGCTTTATGCCCCAACTATGGATGCGCTTGTTTCACACCCCTATGCTACGCTTGTGGTCCGCAAAAATGGACTATGCGAATTCATAAATGACACAGCGCATCAATGGCGAAAGGGCTCGTTTTCAGCAAGTAATCCTTCATTTTTTGACCTGTGTCCGTCTTACCAGGAGGACAACGTTGCTACCCCGGAAGCCTTCCTGCAATTGTTGGAAGAGGTAGCCGGGAAAGGTGTAGTTCAGCGGCCTTGGCGCATTGTTGACACGCAGTTGAAAGAGCACCAGGTTATGCTTACCGCCATGGCCCA
>CAJXXO010000379.1 GCA_913062655.1 uncultured Bacteroidota bacterium
AAACTAGCCTGATCCCTTTTCCACTTTTAAACTTTTAAACTTCTCTAAATATCCCCTTCCAGCGGTCGCAACACAATATCCTCAACCACTGTCCGCGAACTCAACGCATACGCCTGATAGATGGCTTCGGCTACATCTTCGGCTTTCATAAAGCGTTCTTCGGGCAGATCGGCTCCGGCCCAGCTATCGGTGTAGGTAGCACCCGGCATCACATTACTCACCCGGATCTGGCCTTTCAATTCTTGGCGAAGAGAGCGAGAAAAACCCAACAGCGCATGCTTGGTAATGGTGTACAAGCTACCGGCCGGGTAGGCTTGCAGACTGGCAATGGAGCAGATATTGAAAATGTACGCTTGTCCCTCTCTCGGCATCCGATCGATCAAGGCGCGGGTGAGGTAATAGGCACTGTGCAAATTGGTGTGGACCATAGCCTCAAATACGCCCTCTTCTGCATCCAGCACATTGTCGGGTGTAAAGATGCCCGCATTGTTGACCAGCACATCCACTTGTGGCCAATAGTCTTTCAGTGCATGGGCAAAATCCTGGACCGCTGCCTTATCGGCTGCATCACAGCTCTTGATGAAGACATCTGTCTGTGGATAGGCTTCGAGAATCGTAGCCTTTAGCGCTTCCAGCTTCTCCATACTGCGGCTGTAGATGGCTACATCGAAGCCGGCAGCCGCCAATCGAATGGCGAGTGCTTTTCCAATTCCTCTTGATCCACCGGAGATTACGGCTTTCGGTTTGACGGGGTGCTGCATGACCTGTATCTTTAGCGGGCAATTTACAAAATCGAGTGCCGCACGCATGAAATTGTTTTATCACGTTGGTCGCTACTTTATCCTGCTTGGGCACATGTTCAGTCGCCCGGAGCGATTGTCCATGTACTGGAAAGAGACCATGCGGCAAATGAACGACATCGGGGTTGGATCGCTGAGCATTGTGGCGATGATCAGCTTTTTCATCGGTGCCGTTACCGCTGTGCAAACGGCCTTTCAGCTCTTAGGTTCATTCATCCCGCAGTATTATGTCGGCTACATTGTGCGCGATACCATGCTGCTGGAACTGGCGCCTACCATCTCTTGTCTGGTACTAGCCGGTAAGGTGGGTTCCAACCTCGCCTCTGAGCTCGGTACCATGCGCATCAGCGAGCAGATCGATGCGCTGGAGATCATGGGCGTGAATACCTCCGCTTACCTGGTGATGCCCAAAGTAGTAGCCGCCCTCATCACCATTCCCATGCTGGTCATCTTTTCTGCCGGTCTCGGCATGGCAGGCGGCTATGCAGCGGTCGCTTCTGCCCCACAGTTGGAGCTATCGGCCTACATCAAAGGGTTGAAAGTGTGGTTCGATCCGTTCTACGTCACCATCATGCTGTCCAAGTCGGTGGTGTTTGCCTTTTTGCTGACCACCATCAGTTGCTACATGGGCTACTTTGTAAAAGGGGGTGCCCTCGATATCGGAAAAGCCAGTACCCGTGCCGTGGTGGCCAGTAGTGTAATGATTCTGATTGCTGACTACATTCTAGCCTTGTTGTTGACATGATCCGCGTAGAGAATATATACAAGGGATTTAATGGCACACCTGTGATAAAGGATGTGTCTGCCGAATTTCAATCCGGGCAGACCAACCTGATCATTGGTAAGTCGGGCTCCGGTAAAACAGTTTTGGTAAAATGTATGGTCGGCTTGTTTGAGGTAGATAGTGGTAGCGTCTTTTATGGCGACCGCAACTTTACCACCATGAGCCGCAAGGAGAGGCGCAACCTCCGTACCGAGATCGGGATGCTGTTTCAGGGTGGAGCTTTATTTGACTCTATGTCGGTAGAACGCAACGTCTCTTTTCCGCTGGATATGTTTACCTCTAAAACGCGGAAGGAAAAGCTCCATCGTGTAAACGAAGTGCTGGAGCGTGTCAACTTATCCGGTGTCAATGATCGTTTCCCTTCTGAAATATCCGGTGGTATGCAGAAGCGCGTGGGTATTGCCCGTGCTATCGTGCTAAACCCGAAGTTCCTCTTTTGCGATGAACCCAACTCCGGTCTCGATCCCCTCACTGCCATGGTGATCGACCAACTGATCCAGGAGATCACGGAAGAGTACAACATCACGACTGTGATCAATACCCACGATATGAACTCGGTGATGGAGATCGGGGAAAACATCCTCCTCATTCACAAGGGCGAGGTCGCCTGGCGGGGCACCAAAGACCAGGTACTCCACGCCAACGAACCGGAGCTGGAAGACTTCATTTTCGCCTCCAGCTTCCTGCAAGAAGCCAAAGCCGCTATGTTGGGCAAGAAATAATTGGCGATGCCGCTGGGAGCCCTTATTTTTGCGGTGCAAAAGAGTTTGCTGTCTATCACTTTTCGACAGCCAACCCTGAACTTTAAACCTTCAACTTTCAACTCATAACTCTCATCCATGAGCGTACTGGTAGGCAAAGACACAAGACTGATTGTACAAGGATTCACAGGAAAGGAAGGCTCTTTCCACGCCTCGCAGATGATCGAATATGGCACCAAC
>CAJXXO010000380.1 GCA_913062655.1 uncultured Bacteroidota bacterium
ATGGCCCGCCGCGGCCTGTCCGAAGCTTTCGCCCGGCATCACCGCGATGCGATGCGCGTCGAGCAGCGCATCGGCCGTATCGACCGGCTCGGGCAGAGCTTCGGCAAGATCCGCATCATCAACCTGCACATCCGCCACCAGGACAAGGATCGCGTTAATCAAGCAGCCTGGATGGTCTACCGAATGCTCCATCAGCGTCTGGGCGATCGTGTGTATCAGCCTGTTATTCCTTCCATCGGCCGGTTGCGCGGCAACTATCTGATGGACATCATGATCAAGTTGGAGCGTAAAGCTACTATGCTACACAAAGTGCGTGACTTAATACATGAAGCAGAGAATCGATTGGCTGCCGATAAACAACTGAAACGGGTCACCCTCTATGCCGATGCCGATCCCTATTAGCCGGGAATTGACTACTTTTCTACCATGGCACGGTTTTTCAAGAAGCGCGAGCAAAACAAAGGGTTGCCTCCAGGGGCACTGGTCTTTATCGGCCAGCAGAAGATGGAGCAGCCCGAGCTCTATTTGATCGATTACAGCAAAGAGCACCTGGAAGAGAAGCCGATCCAACGATTAGCAGAGCTGGAAGCGCTCCGTGCATCAAAAACGATCACCTGGCTCAATATTGATGGCATTCACGATACAGAGCTGATCAGAGAAGTGGGTGAATTCTTTTCTATTCACCCCCTGTTGCTGGAAGACATCCTCAACACCGGCCAGCGCGCCAAAGTAGCGCAGATCGAGGATACACTGCTGATCACCATGAAGATGCTCAACTTCGACCGGGAGACAAGTCAGGTAAAGTCGGAGCAACTCAGCATCGTTATCCATCAGCATTTTCTCATCACTTTTCAGGAGCGCAGTGGCGACACCTTTGAAGCGGTACGTGAACGCATCCGTGGCGCCAAAGGCCGCATTCGTCATAGTGGTACCGACTATCTCGCCTATGCCCTACTCGATACCGTAGTGGACAACTACATTTACCTGGTAGAGCATCTGGGTGAAAACATTGAAGAGTTGGAATTGCAAATCCTGGAAAATCCGGATAAAGAAGTGCTGGGCAAGATCAATGTCTTCAAGCGGGAGTTGCAGTTCCTCAGCAAGGTGATGCGTCCGGCCAAAGACATTCCCCGTCAATTGTTACGCGAAGAGGTGTCTGGCATTGAAAAGAAAACGGAGCCCTTCTTCCGCGACCTGGAAGACCTCCTTACCCACGTGATCGAATCGTTGGATACCTACCGCGACCTCACCAGCGACTACCTGAATATGTACCACACCGTGATGAGCACCAAGATGAATGATGTGATGAAGGTACTGACCATCTTTGCCTCCATCTTTATCCCCATCACCTTTTTTGCCGGGGTGTACGGTATGAACTTCGACTTCCTGCCGGAGCTCCACTTCAAGTGGGCCTACCCCATCTTCTGGGCCATTGTGATTGGTGTGGTGATCAGCATGCTGTTGTTCTTCAAGCGGAGAAAATGGCTGTAATTATTATCTTAAGGCTATAACCGCACGTTGCGTTGTCATGATTCAATCTACCCCGGCATATACATCACTTACATCCACCTGGCTACGTGGCCTCGCCAACACGGGAGCCGAAACCGCCTTTAGCGCAGAAGCTGTACTGGCAGCCACCGATGATAAGGTGCTGCACCCCACCCCCTTACAGTGGAACCAGGAAGCAGGCAAGCGAAACAGGGACACGGAGCTATTACATTCCGATTTGCCTGAAGATGCGTGGGTGTGGCCCAACCCGGCCAGTCATAGTCTCTATGTTCAGGTGGACATGGCTGCACAATTTGTGTTAACTGATGTGAATGGTAAAGTAGTATTGAGCCAATCTCTCCAAACCGGCATACAAACCATTAACATTAGTACTATCCCTACTGGCTTTTATGTAGGCAGTATACTGCTCGATAATGGTACAAGGAAATATACCTCCATAATTGTCGGCCGATGAAATTAATTTTTTCCTTATGCTTATTGTTCATGTTCTGCATGGATGCTATTGGCCAGCCTACCTTCAATACAATATATGACCATGATAAAGGCATCGATGTTAGCTATTTTTCTGTCGATGATACACTAAACGACAGGTATTTCACAACAACAAAAGCACGTACCGGCAATGTAGATTCACTTATTCTTGTTCAGTCAGATTATGAGGGAAATATCCATCATATTTATACCTACTCAGATAGTGGATTTTATTGGTTGCCGGAGAATATTTTATTGCTTCGCGATACGCTACTTGTTTTAACCGGTACAGTATACAATCCTTCCACCACAGATTACAATCCATTTGTGGGTTGGTTTTCTATTCCCGGAAAAAAGTTTACCATTCGGTATTATCCGTTTGGATTTGGTATTGAAGGTGCTAAAAAAATAAGGTTATCGCATGACAATGGTTTCTTTGTTGCTGCATTAACCCAGACCTTTTCAAATAGGGATGCGCAACATTACTTCCTCAAAATAGACAGCACCGGACAAAAGGAATGGGAACTCATACACGGGG
>CAJXXO010000381.1 GCA_913062655.1 uncultured Bacteroidota bacterium
ATGCGGTAACCGGAGTTGGAATTGACCAACTCAGTTTTGGTGGAAAAATAAGTGTTTATCCTAATCCGACCAGCGGCAGGTTTACAATTGATCTTGGCGAACAACACCAATGGGTAGCCTTGCAGATCACTGATGTAGCAGGTCAGTTGGTGTACAGAAGGCAGTATCGAAACACCAAGATTATCCAGGCGGCCACTAATACTGCCAGTGGCCTATACTTCTTACAGGTAAGCAATGAAGAAGGTGACACTGCTATGCTAAAACTGATGGTAGAGTAGATACGAATATTGAAATAAGTATCGGCCCCGGTGGATCATTTATGATATCTGCCGGGGTCTTTTTGTGGGTACTCAATGGTCCCCATTTCGTCAAGTCAATGTTGTAGGAAGCAAGAATGAGGCTAAGTTTTATTCTTCGGCTACCCGCTCACTGTTGGATGAGTTGGCCCTGCATACCATTTCATAAGACCTACTTTTCGTAGTTTGTAGGTATGTCCTATTTCCTACAACAATGGGCCCAATCGGCTTACACCACGGTCGGCTTTTTCTGGATGGCCTTGTGGGCCTTCATTCTTGGGTATGCCTTAAGCAGTGCCATTCAAATTTTCGTCACCCGCAAGCGGATGGAGCAAGCGATGGGTGCCGCTGATCTGCGGAGTGTCGCTATCGGTACCTTCTTTGGTTTTATTAGCAGCTCATGCAGCTTTTCTGCATTGGCCACCACCAAGGCCTTGTTTAAAAAAGGGGCCAGCTTTATCGCTTCCATGGCTTTTTTGCTGGCGTCCACCAATCTGGTTATTGAGCTGGGAATCATCATTTCGGTATTTCTGGGTTGGCAATTTGTAGTCGGAGAGTATGTAGGGGGTATCTTGCTCATTGCCGGAGCATGGGCGTTGGTGGCAGCCTTGCGGCCTAAGCGATTGGTACAGCAGGCGCGTGAAAAGTTGGCAGGAGACCAGGCGCATGATCCTGAGGAGCAAGCAGCATCCATAGCTGCGTTGGATAGCTGGGCCAAAGTGGGACAGCAGTATGCCATGGAGTGGAAAATGGTATGGAAAGACGTAACCATCGGTTTCACTGTGGCGGGTATTATCGCGGTATTTGTGCCTGATCGTTTTTTCGAAGCCCTCTTTATCAATGCCGGATCTGACTCGGGTAGCTATAGTTTTTTGGAGTTGCTACAGCATGTGGTCATTGGGCCGGTCGCTGCTTTTCTGACCTTTATTGGCTCCATGGGCAACATTCCGTTGGCCGCCTTGCTGTTTGGAAAGGGGGTGAGTTTTGCCGGTGTAATGGCCTTTATCTTCAGCGATCTGGTCGTATTCCCGGTCTTGCGCATCAATGCCAAATATTACGGATGGAAGATGTCGCTCTTTATCGCGGGTCTCCTCTTTGCCTCGCTTATCGGAGCCTCCTTGCTGCTTCATTATGGCTTCAACGCCTTCCAGGCACTACCCGATCCTTCTGCTGTCACCATACATTCACAGACTTTTTTCGCATTTGATTATACCTTTTTCCTCAATCTGGCTTTTCTACTGATTACAGGAATCCTGGCTTATGTCGGGTTTGTAAAAGGCAAACACATTCACCACCACAAGCCCATGGCGCATAAAGGAAAAATCCTGGAGCGCGTGTTGACCGTACTAGCCATCATAAGCTATGGCTGGTTGGTGGCCGGGCTATTGCTAAAGTATATCTGAACACTTTAGAACCGATAAAACACCGACAACCCTGCATTCGGTAAAATGGGAAAGTGAATGTCTGTATTGAACCAGCTGGGGGTGGATCGGGGTTCGAGGTATCGCTTGTGGTGATAGGCTTCCACAGAGAACCCTAGATTGAGTGATATACCGGAATTGTGACTGACCATGATATCCCTCCCTATTCTGGGGCTGAGCAAGATGTCCGTTACAACCCGGCTGTCATTGCAGTCTTTGAAGTAGTGCAGGCTTGCCTGAAAGTACCACTTTGGCATGGGTCCTAATCGACCACAGGTGCCGAAGTGATAGCGATACGTTGGTGAAATACATAGTAGGGTGCTGCCTTCATCTGGCAAGCTACCCACTGTAACTCCGAGGGCATGATCTTGCCAATAGTAAAGTGCACCACCATGTAAGAGTGCTGGAAAGCCTATACCAGACTGCACCTGAATAGCTTGCTGTGCAAAGAGGGGCACCATCGATATAATTCCTACCGCAAGGAACGTGGCCCACCTTTTCATGACTCAACATTTTAGGTTCCTCCGAAGAGTCTTAGGCAGTGTACAAGGTATCTCGAATATTTATGAAATTTGATGATATCTCTCAACGAAACCCCATGCCACAAACATTTGCGGAACAGGTCATTGCCTTTAATACCAACCTACACCTATCGGTCACTTTGCCGGATCAAGTGGCCGTCATGAATCCGTTTCAGGACAATGCCTTTGCCTTGCCGGTGTCGAGTCAGTTTTACAGAAAGTATTACGATGACACCTACAAGCGGTATCTGGTTTTGGGTATCAACCCGGGTCGCC
>CAJXXO010000382.1 GCA_913062655.1 uncultured Bacteroidota bacterium
AGCCAGTGCTATTGTCCGTACCCGGTTGATCTGGCACAATAGCCATCGCCAGCCCTTCTACCTTCGGAAATGCAATATCTTTCTTCATGTCAATTTTGTGGTAGCCAGTAATTGGGCTTCAAAGACCCCTTCCATGTGACGGCTCAACTTCTCTTTCACCTCCTCTCTGTCAATCGGCTGGCCCAACTCCTGCTGCAGTGAGGTGACCGCTTTGTCGTCAATACCACAGGGAATGATATGGTCGAAATAGCTGAGATCGGTGTTCACATTCAGGGCAAAGCCATGCATGGTGACCCACCTGCTGCAGCGCACACCCAAGGCACAGATCTTTCGCGCCTGCTCCGGGTCCTCCGGGTCCAACCAAACGCCCGTAGCACCCTCCAGCCGGTCGCCCCGCAGCCCATACTCCGCCAGCGTCCGGATGATCACCTCTTCCAGGAAGCGCATATACTTATGGATGTCGGTGAAAAACTCGTGGAGATCCAGGATCGGATAACCGACCACTTGCCCGGGACCGTGAAAGGTGATATCACCTCCACGATTGGTTTTTACAAACTGGATGCCGCGCTGGGCCAGACCTTCCTCACTTAAAAGCAAGTTGTGCAGCTTGCCGCTTTTGCCTAAGGTATACACCGGGGGGTGCTCGCAAAAAAGCAAATGGTGCTGAATCGGCTCCTTTTCCTTGTCGGATCGCTTGCGGTTGGCCAGCTTTCTATCGATCGCCTGGCGAAAAAGCAGTGCCTGCAGTTCCCAGGCCGCCTGATAGTCGATCAGTCCAAGATCTTGCACACGGATATGTCGTTGCTGTGCCATGCGGTGCAAAAGTAACCAAAAGGGTGCGGGGGTTGTTCCACTTGCCCTTCTCTTACCTTGTGTGAGTGGCTTACAAGATGATTACTTGAGCTACTGCTTACCCAACTCCTCTTTCAGGTAGTCAATCACGTGCACCTCCATAGCATCCTCCTCCCGCATTTGTGCCAGGTAGTAGGTGGTCCAATCGGTGAGGTGAATGAGGTAGATACACCGCTCAATCGGGCTGTCTCCCTTGGACCACAGCTCCCGTACACTATGGGTATGCTCTTTCACTATCTGCTTGGTCAGTTCTATCCGCTGCTGTGTGCGGGCAAAATCTGACTCATGACGCATAAACAACACCGCCATTTGGTCATACCGGTCCTTCCAGCCCACCAACTCATTGTGGTTCATCTCCGGCAACACCTGGTGCCAGCAGAGCATCTTGGCATTTTCATTGAGCTGTTGACGGAAACGAACGGCCACACTGCCATATTCCACGGCACTGTATAGGACAGGTACCTTACCCAAAAAGTAATCTGCCAGATCTTTAGCCTCGGAGCGAATGGTGTCCCCGTCTGCCTCCAGTCGGTCGATGGCCTGCTCCACCTGCTGGAGGGCTGTACCGGTGATAAATCCTAACTTAAATAGAGCAAAAAGCTGCTGCACAAAAGAAAGGCCTAATGCGGAGCGTGGTGGGTTTCCACCCGGTATTTCAATCAAGTTGCATTGGTGTGCCATCGCCATTTCCTTTACCTGCCCTCCGGAGGTGATGGCCACTATAAAGGCTTTGCGTTGAAGCGCCTCTTTCATGGCAGCTACGGTTTCCTCCGTGTTGCCCGAGTAGGAAGAGATGATGACAAGTGAATGTTTATCGACAAATTGAGGTAAGTGGTAGTTGCGATTGACGACCATGGGCACCGGTAACTCTCCGGCCACCCACTCTGCTACCAGATTGGCGCCTATCCCGGATCCTCCCAGACCACAGACCATGATATCATGGATTTCATGGTCCGGTTGCTTCAAATCGGCCTTTTCTCCTATGGCTATGGCATCCTTCAACTGCTGTGCAAATCCCCCTATCAACTGGTCCATCATAGGTGTGCGATATTTTACGTTTGTGTTACATTGTAGCACCACCTTTTCGTTGGGCGGCACGTTGGTATAAAGGTACTACATGCGCATTTACTAACTTAGATTTCGATGAAGATTGCCTGGTACCTTTTCCTGAGTGGTTGGTCGCTGTGGCTGCTGGGGCAGTCCACGCCACAATTGCTTATTGTTACCACCCGGGCGTTTGCACCCGTTGCGCAGACTATGCAGTCAGCCAAGCAATCATATGGCCTGGCCACCACCATCCTCTACTCCGAATCGGTAAATGCACTGCCCTCACCCGAAGAATTGCTGGAAGCGATGCGGAATCGGCAGCAGCACTTTCCATTTGATCATGTGCTCTTGCTTGGAGATGCCCAACATATTCCGCCTTTTCAAGGTATTCAGGATACCTGGCACGACCACGGTTACAGCCTGGCTGATGACGATGATTTTTTACCCGATTGGGCGGTAGGGCGACTGCCCTTTGCCGATGCCGCTGCAGCACAAGCCTGGTGGGACAGACAGCAAGCAAAGCGACAGCCGGGGTATGATGGCGGCAAAGCCCTGGTCAGCGTAAGCGCCCTGAATCGTGATGATGAAGAAGGCGTGAACATC
>CAJXXO010000383.1 GCA_913062655.1 uncultured Bacteroidota bacterium
AAGCCACTAACTTTTTATATCCCAACCCAGCTTCAGATTTTCTCTACTTCAGTGGGCCAGTAGAGCCTGGGACGCTATCACTGCATAGTTTGGATGGACGTGTGATTCAACGGTGGAACATTGATGAAAGCATTCAAAGTATCCGCTTACCACAGGGGTTGGCAACGGGTTTGTATCTGGCAGAATACCGGAGTGTAAATGGCCAATTCCGTACCCAGAAAATCCTAGTGCAATGAGGTATTTATTTCTTTTGTGCATTTACCTGGCTGCCTCAATTGCTACCGCTCAAACCGGTAACTGTGGTATCTCCTACGGAAAGACAGAGTTAGAGACAGATCATCTGAGTAAGTCGATCCACACCACAGGGGAGCTGTGGAAGGATGAGAACGGTAATGGCCGATACGAGATCCGCTTTCCTGACACTACCATGCAGTTCTTTCAGCGTAGCGCTGTCTGGATGAGCGGAAAGGACCAAAATGGACTATGGAGAGTGGCCGCCAATACCTGGAAAAACAATGGTACTGATTTCTATCCCGGACCTTTGGATAGCACAGGTCAGACACATGCCGGTCGTTGCTTTGATTGGGACTTTACTACCTCGGTTAGCCGGGCAGCTATAGAGGAGCACCAACAGCTTACCCAGCAGTATGTGACGGGTAATGGTGCGGGTATACCGCTGCAACACATTGATCCGGGTATCTTGTATTGGCCCGCTGCCGGTAATCCTTACTTTCGGGGGCAGTCTGGTACCATTTACCAACTGTCTTTACAAAAAGAGATGGCGCCATATGTTGAAGTAGATGGCCAACCCGGCTACGATCCGGTGTATGGCGACTATCCGGATGTGCCCGGGGATGAGAATGTATGGTGGGTGTTTAATGATGTAGGGAATGAACACTTTGGATCTGGTGGTGAACCGCTTGGTGTAGAGGTGCATGGATTGGCCTACGCCTATCATGAACCACCAGCGTTGCAATATTCTACTTTTTACCGGTACAAGATTACCTCTCACCGGCACGACCTGGACAGTTTTCGATTTAGTCAATGGTTATCTCCTGGTGACCTTTCTCAGCGAGACTTTTTTGGAACTGACACGTTAAGTCAGGTCACTTTTTGGGCCGTCTCATGGGCGGGCGATACGACCATGCTCATGGGGTTGCAATGGTTGGGTGCACAGCTGCAGGATCAACCCCAACAATCTATTCGATTAAGTAACGCGATGTTTTTTAACAATGACTTTTCCATAGGTGGGATACCGGAAGACCCAAAGCATTACAGGTATTACCAGGCATCTAGGTGGAAAGACGGTAGCCATTTTACTTATGGTTTTGCAGGTAATCAAAGAGCATATATTATATTTCCGGATGATCCCTCAGACTCAACTGGCTGGTCAGCATGTGGCTTGGGATTTACCCCTTTTCATAGAAATTTGGTAACCGGTCTTACGCCCGTCACCTTACGAAAAGGCAGCTCACTGGAAGTCAACTTTGCTGTCTGGAATACCAGATGCCCTACCAATACACCTACCGGTTGTCCGGGATTTGCCTGCTTTCGCCCACTCGCTCAGGAGCATCAGCGGTTCTATGATCAGCAGGTGACCACCGTACTTCCTTCACCCATTGCACAGCCGTTGCGGCTATACCCCAATCCCGCAAGTCAGTCCCTCACCATCGAGCTACCACCCGATGTGCCGGTAGCGCAGATGCAAGTTGTCAATGCCATGGGGCAAGTGGTGCGCCAGTTTTCACAGGCAACAACGCGACAGCAGTTCAATGTAGCGGACTTACCCAATGGGTGGTACATAGTCAGCCTAATTTCCAACGATAAAAAAATGGAGGCTACCTTCTTAAAACAATAATTGAAATGATTAGTGCTTAGTTAAGTTTCTGCGGCTAGCTTACGATGCATTTTACCTAATGTAAGCTTTAATTGTGGAAGCTTCTGTTGTATTAAATTCCAAATCAGATCATAATCCAAGCCAAAGTATTCATGGGCAATAACGTTTCTGAAGTCTTTTATCTTCGACCATTACACGTCAGGATATTCCTCCTGTAAGGCTATTGAAACTTTGCTGGCTGCCTCTCCCATATTCTCAAGCAATTTGGCAATGGCCAACCTTAGTTTAAGATCTTTTTGGTAAGAGTGATAGTCTTCATTTCGAAGAAAAGTATCAATGAGATCAATGGCCTCTATCATATGCTTCACGCGTACTGCATCACCCGCTCTCCCTTGCATAAATCAAGACTTTTTCGTTGTTGATTTGCTTTGCTATGGAGGGATGTAATCCTTTAGCAGAAACAAGATCTACTTTGAAGGGTAAAAGGGACGAAACCGCCTGTTGGATGGTAATAAAGTCTAGTAGATCCACTCGAGCATCCAATTCTACCAATACATCAATATCAGAATCATGCGCAGAAGTATCCTTGACCCGTGAGCCAAATAAGTAGGCTTTTTTTACCGGCTGGTTGGAAAAAAAAGACTGA
>CAJXXO010000384.1 GCA_913062655.1 uncultured Bacteroidota bacterium
TCTATTGCTTCTACCCTTCTACCCTTTTAAACTCCTAAACTCTTACCCTTCTAAACTTATCCACTCATCCACTTCTCCACTCACCCGCTCCTACTTTTTTCCCGTTCGTGTCAAACCAAAATTAAGACTACATAGTTAGTCGTTTAAACGAGGAATTATGGCGGTAAAGAGAATAGCTCCACTAGGGTTTCCATGGGCGACACAGGACCCCTTTCTTTTTTGTGTGCACCATGAAGACTTTTATCCTGAAGGCAATGCCGACATGGGTCCGGACACTTCGCTGGCCGGTCGGAATCTGGGCAATGACTTCACCATCAAAGATGGGTTTCGGATGTACCACGGGGAGACGGTGCCCGGTTTTCCCGCTCACCCGCACCGGGGTTTCGAGACGGTGACCATTGTTCGTAAAGGTTGGGTAGACCATAGTGATTCGCTAGGTGCAGCCGGACGTTTCGGAGAGGGCGATGTGCAATGGATGACGGCTGGTAAAGGCGTGCAACATAGCGAGCTGTTTCCATTGTTGCGCCAGGATAAGGAGAATCCGTTCGAGCTCTTCCAAATCTGGCTCAATTTACCCGCCAAAAGCAAGATGGTCGAGCCACACTTTAAAATGCTTTGGCACGATACCATACCAGAGATAATAGTAAAAGACGATAAGGGTCTTTCTTCTGAAATTGCCATCATCGCTGGCAAATGGGAGGACACCTCTGCCCCATCACCAGCACCTAACTCCTGGGCGGCTGACGACACTCATGAAGTAGCCATCTGGACGATCAAGATGCCGGCTGGTGCTACCCTGCAATTGCCTGTTGCATCTGCAGCAGCTCATAGGACGTTGTACTTCTTCAAAGGGGAAGGCTTGACTATTAATGCCAGATCCATTCCATCCTATCATTTGGCTGAAGTTGAAGCGGAGGCACCTCTAACGCTGCACAATTCAGGTGCCGAAACAGCAGAATTGCTATTACTACAAGGGCAACCCATCAATGAACCTGTCGTGCAATACGGTCCCTTTGTCATGAATACCCAACAAGAAATTCGGCAGGCGATGCAGGAATACCAGGTCACCCAATTTGGGGGCTGGCCCTGGTCCAAGCCTGACCCGGTGCATGACAAAGCCCGTGGTCGCTTTGCGCAGTATGCCGATGGTACAGAAGAAACGCGACCTTAGACATAAGGATATTCCTTTTATGGAGGTAATAATGGCGCATTGAGGTGGTACTATCCTTCATTGCCAGGGACACCATATCAACTTATTTTTCCCCGCGTGCACCTATGCAACCGGTGTGCATTTTTACCGTTTACACTGACCTATATCATCGGATTTTTCGACCCTACTATTGAGTTTACAGGTAGCCAAAAAAGCCTGCCATGAAAACCATTAGTTTGTCCCTACTCTTGCTGTATTGTACCTGTTTTATACCTGTTGTAGCACAAGATGAAACGCAATCGACAGCGGACTTATCGCTAACAGTACAGGATAAACGAACGGCAGACCCTTCGTGGGAGCCACCGATTGCGGTAATGCTACCTGAATCAGCCACTACCTTGGCCAACAGTATTGGTGTCTATGTCAATACGGAAGGGCTGACGGAAGAGGAAGCTAAACTGGCCCGAGGCTATGCTAATCTGCTCGTATCCGAATTGGCAAAACAAGATGACCTTTCCTTGTTGGAAAGATTAGATTTTTCAACAATCAGTGAGGAACATGAATTGAGCCAAAACCTGGTGAGCGAAGACACCAAAGTGCGAAACAACATCAAAAAAGAAGCAGTAGCGGTACGCATTCAATTGAACCTGAAAGAGGGAACAGCGACACACCACATTGAAAGCAAACAGGGGGCCAAAACTCTTTTATTGTCAGGATTAACCAATGAATCTCTTGACATTACAGCTATTGAAGTTGACCACTTCAAGCAAGCCGCCACTCTTATCGCACAGGAGGTGGTGACCATACACGAATCCTGGCAAAAGATGGTGCCGACTGCAGAAACGGCAATAGTCGGACCTGGAGAGGTGATTAAAAGGTTTTATGCCCACCTTGAGGCCCAGCAATTTGAAGAAGCGGCTCAGCTTTATAATATTGGTCATCTCTCTAAAGAAAAGCAAGAAGAGTGGCAACTAGCCCTTTGGTTTGCCCGGGGTAAAATTGAAGAGGAAGGTGGATCGTATACTGTAAAAGTCCTGAATGTTGACCACCCTTCGCCTACCAATGCCCATGTTACCTTTTCAGTAGGAGGCGCTGAAGCAGAAAAGGCGGCCTTAATTCAAGTGACAACAGCAACTGGGGGTAAAGCCTGGCGCATAAGCATCAATCAGTAACGTTAACGCTTCTTGCACCGCCCATCATGATGCTATTTTGCTGATGGAAGAGCAGACTATTTCCCCCAAGAACTCTACCCGCTACGAATTTCATCCTCCAGATCTATGTATGACTGGCCAGCTTAGGCGTTGCGGTAGGTTCTTTTCCTACGCTTGTTGCG
>CAJXXO010000385.1 GCA_913062655.1 uncultured Bacteroidota bacterium
ACATGAATTAGCATTAAAAGGAAAACACAATGCCTACAACTCGATGGCTGCAGGCATTGCATCAAAAGCCCTGGAAATAAGGAAAGAAACCATCCGTGAAAGTTTAAGCAATTTCCAGGGTGTGGAACATCGCCTGGAGCATGTTCTGAAAATCCACGGAATCAACTTCATTAACGATTCCAAGGCCACCAATATCAATTCCACCTGGTATGCGCTGGAAAGCATGGAACACCCGGTGATCTGGATTGCCGGTGGTGTTGATAAGGGTAATGATTACAAGGTGCTGGAAGATATGGTCGCCAGAAAAGTTAAGGCTATCGTTTGCCTGGGTGTCGACAATCTGCGGATCCATGATGCTTTCTCCAATAAGGTGGATATCATCATGAATACCTCCAGCATGAAAGAAGCGGTACAAATGGCGGCCCACCTGGCCAACAGCAATGACATTGTTCTGCTGAGTCCGGCCTGTGCCAGTTTCGATCTGTTTGAAAACTATGAGGACCGTGGAAATCAATTCATTGAAGCTGTGCGCGATTTGTAAACCCAAAACTCTCCCGGTATGTGGCATAAACTACTCAACAAACTGCATGGCGATCGCTATATCTGGCTGATCGTGGGCTTGCTGTCTATCTTTTCGATTTTGGCAGTCTACAGCTCTACGGGTACGTTGGCCTTTAAGTACAAGGGAGGCAATACCGAATTCTATCTCTTCAAGCATTTCGGCTTGATGGTTTTTGGGTTTATTCTCATGTACCTGGCTCATATGGCTAATTACCGCATCTATTCGCGGCTGGCGCAGTTGCTGCTGGTGATCAGCATCCCACTGTTGGTCTTTACCCTATTTTTTGGGGCAGATATTAATGATGCAAAGCGCTGGATTACCTTACCGGGTATTAATATTTCATTTCAGACCTCGGATTTGGCCAAGTTGGCGTTGATCATGTACACGGCACGCTACCTGTCGAAGAATCAGGCGCATGTCAATGATTTTCGTACCGGCTTTCTGCCAATCATTCTTGTCATCGGACTGGTATGCGCGCTGATTGCCCCAGCCGATTTGTCGTCAGCGGTAGTCCTTTTTATGACTTGTATGTTGATCTTGTTTATCGGTCGTATTCATATCAAGTATTTGCTGGCCACCGGTGTAGCAGGCGGATTTCTATTGGCGTTTGTCATCCTGCTAGCCTTCACCTTTCCCGATGTCGGTCGGTTAGGTACCTGGAAAAATCGTATTGAAAGCTTCACCACCGAACAAGAACCCTCCTACCAAGTGGTACAGAGCAAGATCGCTATTGCAGAGGGGGGCATCATCGGAAAGGGGCCGGGTAACAGTTCGCAGCGAAATTATTTACCGCACCCATATTCTGACTTTATCTTTTCCATCATTGTAGAGGAGTATGGTTTGGTAGGAGCTACTACCATTCTAATGTTGTACCTGGCCTTCCTGTACCGAACGGTAAAAATTGTAATCAAAAGTCCGGGCGCCTTTGGCGCACTATTGGCGGCCGGGTTGGCTTTCTCGCTAGTGATACAAGCCTTGGTAAACATGGGTGTGGCCGTCAATCTGTTACCGGTTACCGGGCTCACCTTGCCCTTGATCAGTATGGGGGGAACCTCCTTATGGTTTACCAGTCTGGCTATCGGAATCATACTGAGCGTTAGCCATTACATTGAGTCCAATCAACAGCAACACGAAGAAGAAACCGCCTCGCTCACAGATGAACAATTGGCCCAACAAGCAGCCTGATGAACGCCAATCGACCATATCGAGTAATCATTAGCGGTGGCGGCACCGGAGGGCACGTGTTTCCGGCTATCGCTATTGCCAAGGGGTTGGAAGCCGTATTGCCTGAAGTTGATATCCTGTTTGTGGGTGCGAAAGGTAAGTTGGAAATGGAAAAAGTGCCCGAAGCAGGCTATCCAATTAAAGGATTGTGGATATCAGGTTTTCAGCGAAAGCTGAGTGTCCGCAACCTCCCCTTTCCGTTCAAGCTTCTCAATAGCCTATGGAAATCGCGCCAAATTATACGGCAATTCAAACCGGATATAGCCATTGGGGTGGGGGGATACGCTAGCGGGCCATTACTGTATATGGCAGCGCGCAAAGGTATGCCGATCGTCTTGCAAGAACAGAACAGTTTTCCGGGTATCACCAACCGCCTGCTGGCGAACAAGGCCGATGCTATTTGTGTGGCCTATGAGGGGCTGGAAAGGTTTTTTCCAAAGGAAACCATTCGCATCACCGGCAACCCTGTGAGGCAGCAGATCGCTCAGATGGATATGACACACCAGGCGGGTGCTGCAGCCTTCGATCTGAATCCCGGGCAACCGATTGTGCTGAGCGTGGGCGGTAGCCTGGGGGCCCGCACCATCAACCAAAGCCTGGCCGGTCAATTGGATCAATTGTTAGCCAATGGAGTACAGTTGATCTGGCAAACCGGTAAAATCTATTATGAAGAGCTGGCACAGTGGCAGG
>CAJXXO010000386.1 GCA_913062655.1 uncultured Bacteroidota bacterium
AGCCCTGATTACAATGAAATATCATTTTGCTTTTAGTAGATCTATTGATTTTGTTTCTTCATAGTCATGTGCGACAATAATATCCCCGTGGCCATGGCGGCATTGAGGGACTCTGCATGTCCTTGGCGGGGAATGGTAATGTGGTCGGTACAATGCGCTTCTACATGCGATGACAAACCGTGCGATTCACTGCCGATGCAGAGAATACCAGCTTGGGGTAAGGTCGCGTCATAGATGGAGGTGCCTTCCATGTGGGCGCCCCAGATCGGGATGTCTTTTGCATGGTCCCAGAAAGTATCAGGGTCTATAGTAGGGAGCTCCACCCGTGTCAGGCTGCCCATGCTGGCCTGTATCACCTTGGGGTTGAAGGGGTCAACTGTTTCCGGAGTCAGGCAAATGGTCGGCCAGCCAAACCAGTCGGCCAGGCGGATGATGGTGCCCAGGTTGCCCGGGTCACGGATATCATCGAGGTACAAGGTCCATTGCCGTGTAAGGTCGGGTAGAGGTGCCGGATCGGGCATTTCCACCAGTGCTAAGGCTGGTGATGGACTGGATAATAGCGTCAACTGTTGCATTTGTTTGTCGCTGACCGTCAATACCTCTTGTCTGGTCAGCAAGGCTTCATGTTGCTGAACCCACGCTGCTGTAGCCAATACCTGCACCACAGACCAGTCGGATTGTACTATTTCGGTGACAATCTTCGTCCCTTCCGCGACAAATAGGTTATTTTGTTGTCGGTACTTTTTCAATCTTAGCGAACGGATCAGCTTAATCCTCGCTTTCGTCAACATATGCTACAGTTTCCCGCCAAGATATGGACTTTGCTCATTTTGCTGTCGCTTTTCAGCGGCTGTAAGGTGACCCGTTTTCTGGGTGAAGACCAATACCTGGTAAAGGATAATGTGATCGAGCTGCCGGACACCATTCAGGATAAACGGGGGCTGTCAGGTGATCTGGAAGACCTGGCGCAACCGGAACCCAACACCAAATTTCTCGGCTATCACCTCGGTGTACGGGCTTACTACTGGTCGCAGGATACCAGCAAGGCCATCAACCGTTGGGTGCGCAGACGCGTAGCACAAACACCTGCTCTGCTTGACACCGGTTTGGTTCGCCAGTCGGCTGACAACATGGAGCAGTTCCTCTTCAACAAGGGCTACTTTGATGCCTCGGTGACTTCCTCCATTCGATTTACCAAGAAGAAGTCTGCGAAAGCACAGGAAAGGGCCAAGGAGCGCAAAAAGAAAGCTACGGTAGTCTATACCGTTCAGCGTAAGCCCCCCACCATGGTGCATGCAGTGCATTACCGGATGCCGGACAGCAATATGTTTTACCTGGTAGCCCGCAATACGAAGGAGCCCCCGGTTTTGGCAGCCGGACAGCCCTATGATGTAGAGAATATACTCGATGAGCGCAGGCGAATTGAGAATATCCTGCAAAATCACGGCTACTACACCTTCGACCGGCAGAAGCTGCTTTTCCAGATCGATACCTTACCCACCGGCAATCAGTTGGATATCTACATCTCGGTGTATCCTCCGGAGAATGACTCTCTGCACCGGGTGTGGCGGGTAAACAACATCTACATCCTGCCCGACCATCAGGCGCGTATGCTCGATCAGTCAAAACGGGCCGATACGCTGGAGGTTGATGGCTACTACTTCATCTACAATGAACTGCGGTACAACCCCACCGCACTGATACAAGGCATCTTTCTTAATCCCGGTGATGTATACCGCAAACGCGATTACCAGTTGACCCTCAATCGGCTAACCTCGCTGCGGATATTCCGCTTTGTGAATATTGATGTGAAACAGGTGACCCGCAATGGCCAGCCGGCTTTGGATTTTATCATCAAACTGGTGCCTGCCGAACAACGGGAGATCGGGTTCAATGTGAATGCCACCACCAGTTCTCTGTACTTTCTCGGTTCGGATGCCGGAGTCAGCTACATCAATAAGAATCTCTTCAATTTTACAGACATCTTCACCCTTGGTTTGAATGGTGGCGTGGAAATGATCGTGGATTCAGCCCAGGGCTTTCGGTTCAATACGGTGGATCTGAATGCGAAGGCAGCGCTGCAGTTTCCCAAGTTTTTGGTGCCCTTCAAGCTGAAGCGGGTACCCAAGACTCACAATGCCAAAACCAATATTTCTGCCAACTACAACTATTTCCGCAGGGTCAATTACTACACGCTCAACAACCTGACGCTGACGGCCAAGGCGGGCTACTCGCGGGCTGACATCGGCCGGCCGCAGAACGATAACAACCTCCTAGGGTACTTGGGTAACACTCTGCTGGCCACCAGCCCATTCATCTTTACGGATAGCACGGCCGTCGAAGCGGCGACCAACACGTTCGAGAACAACAAGTTTACCGGCTCGGTGCAGGTCAACTACCAGCCAATTGACGGCCTAGAGCTGCGAGCCTCCGCCGGGTACGACGGCATTGAAATGCGCAACGACGAGACG
>CAJXXO010000387.1 GCA_913062655.1 uncultured Bacteroidota bacterium
GTAGGGACGAGCAATCGGTAGCTATATAAATTACCCCTCATCGGCTGTGCCGTCAGGTACAGCGCTAATAATCTCCACCTGAATAGGCAGATGGCATGGTAATCCATCCCCTTATCAATTTAAATAATTACGTATATTAGTTAGATGAATGCGGCTTGGAACCGGTTTCCGGTGGCCCGTCTGCTGCTCCCTTTTCTCATCGGCATTGCCTGGGCCATCAACACCTCCCCTGATCAACCGTGGGCGGTGTATGGTGTCATATTGGGGATACTGCTCCTCATTCCTCTCCTATTCAGCCCACGCAACGCCCGTATTCGCTGGCAACCTGTTATAGGGCTACTCGCTACGCTGACGCTATTTTTTGCCGGTTTGGCGCAAGTACATTTCAAAACACACCCACACCATGCTGCGCATTACAGCCATGTGCTTGATAGCACCCAATATTGGTTGGCCACCCTTACGCATCCGCCCGTAGAGCGCAAGAAAAGCTATCGACTAGAACTTCAATTGACTGCTTCACATCAATCTGATACCTCTTTTCCCGTTTTCGGCAAGGTATACGCTTACCTACCCAAAGACAGTACCGTACAATCGCTCTCGTATGGTACGCGATTGGTGGTAGAGCAGCGCCTGCGCCCTATCGACCCACCAGCCAATCCGCATGAGTTCAACTATAAAAAGTACCTCACCTTCAAAAACATCTACCACCAGGGCTATTTCCCGGCTGGTTCCTGGCAAATAATGGATCAGGCAGGCGGCAAACCCATCCTGTCAAAAGTCTTTCAGATGCGGGCGTACCTGTTGGGGGTGATACAACACAACCTTAGCGACTCCACTTCCATGGCGGTAGCCTCTGCCTTGCTGGTAGGCCACAAAGATTGGCTCGACAAAGAAACGCTCACCGCTTACGCTTCCACAGGTGCCATGCACGTACTGGCTGTCTCCGGCCTGCACGTTGGGATTATCTACCTGGTGCTGCAACGGTTGTTCAACTTTTTGCTGCTGCGCTTCAGGCGCGGACAATGGGTCTCTGCGGGACTGCAATTGGCCGGCATATGGCTCTTTGCACTCATTACCGGTTTATCGCCCTCAGTGATCCGGGCAGCTACGATGTTTACGTTTGTGATCATCGGCACCAACCTCAAGCGGCCGGTGCACATCTACAATTCGATTGCTGCATCTGCCTTTCTGTTGTTAGCCTTCAACCCCTACCTGCTCACGGAGATCGGCTTTCTCCTCTCCTATGCCGCTGTATTGGGCATCGTCTATTTTCAACCGAAATTCTACCGGCTCATTTACCTCCCCAACAAAGCGCTCGACTGGGTCTGGCAGATCACCTGCGTATCCTTGGCCGCTCAACTGGGCACCTTTGTGATCGGAATCCTCTTTTTCCATCAGTTTCCGACCTACTTCCTGTTCTCCAACCTGATCGTGATTCCGGCTGCGATCGGCATTCTGCATGTAGGGTTGGTCTTGTTTCTAATATCTCCGATTCCTATCCTTGCACAGGGGGTCGGATGGGTATTGAACGAGGGCATCGCCTGGTTAAATTACCTGATCCACTGGCTGGAGAGCTGGCCTAATGCGCTGATCCAACCGCTGACCCTGTCCTTGCCACAAGGCGTGCTCCTGTACCTTCTGATACTGGGTGTCAGTGCCTGGCTAGTGCACCGGTACCGGTGGGGTGTCTCGGTAGCGATGGTAGCGGTGGTATTGTTCATGACCAGCTTTACCCTTGACCGCAGTGCGGAAGCCCAATCATGCGGACTGACGGTATATGCCGTTCGTGGCCATACGGCCATCAATCTCCATCGCGGACATGAGGCCTGGCTGGTGGCCGATAGTGCTTTGCTCCATGATGCAGACAAGATGCTTTTTCATATTCGGCACCATGGCTGGTATGCCGGGTGGCGAAAGTGGCACCAACTCGATAAGGCCTTGCTACCTGTATCCGGCATGCAATGCCAAACCATCGCCTGGTGGCAGGCTCCACCACAGCACATGCCTACCGATAGCATCCATACCCTGATCCTCTCCAAAAACCGGCAGATCACCCCGGAACACCTGACGGCCTTGCCGCATTTGCAGCAGTTGGTACTGGATGGCAGCCACAGTCGGGGCTCTACCCGATTCTGGAAAAGTGTAGCCACAGAAAACGGCTGGGCCGTGCATGCCGTGCAAGAAGATGGGGCGTTTGTGGTGGAGTGGTGACCTAGCGCTGAAGGAGAAGCTTTTGCTGCCCTACCTGTTGATCGTTCCCTCGCCATTGCAAAATGTACCACCCTCCGGGTAAGTCCGCTACATTGAACTGCTGTCGCGTTGTTGATTGTGAAAAATGTCGTACTACTTGCCCCATGGCATTGACAACTTGCATCTGCGCTACCGGCACATCGTGCGGTAACTCGATGGTGAGGGACTGACTTGCGGGGTTGGGGTATAGCCGCAACCCTTTTGATTCAATCTCATTTCTT
>CAJXXO010000388.1 GCA_913062655.1 uncultured Bacteroidota bacterium
GTTGGCTTCGGCAATCTTTTTGGGCGCCAGGTCAATGCCGGTAACGTGCGTTACGCCCGGCTGCTGTGCTAGTTTGATCTCGTGGCTGCCATTGCCACAGCCGATGGAGAGCACCCGGCCTTGAGGGCGAGGGGAGAGGTAATGCTGAGCCAGGTAGGCTTCATAAGGTAAATCAGGGTCTCCTGTCATCTTTTCATTCCATCGGGCCTTAACAGCTGGAATGTGCCACCAATTGGCTACTGCATTGCCGGCAGCATCCCAGGTGGCTTGTACGCGTTTTTGAGAAGAAAGGCGAAGCTTCGCGGCCAGGTAGCGCCACCCTCTGCTGTTGATCTTGTGGCTGACATCCACCACATCACCCCACGTGATCCAGGCCATTAGCTGCGTTTGATGGTATAGGTGTAGGTGGCTGGCTTAGCCTGCTCGTTGTCATCGGCTTTGGCAGTCGGCTTGAACTGATAGGTCGTTTGTCGCTGCGAGGCCTTAGGTAACCTGAAATGAATGTTGATTGATGTGTGAAAGGTAACACGCTTGCCGCGGTGGTGCGACTTGTTGAAGCGTAACAATTTCACCACGCGTTGCGCCTCTTCATCGCAGCCATAGCCAAGCCCTTGTTTGACTCGAGTCTTAATCACCCGACCCGACTCATCATAATCAAAGTCGACCTTGACGGTTCCTTCTACTTTCGCCTCCAGGGCTTCCTTGGGATAGCGGAGGTTGTCGCGTACCACTTTCTTGATGGCTTCTTGTCCGCCCGGGTAACCGGGTTGCTGAATAAACTGCTCAGGTTTGCGATGTTTTTTCATTACCGCCAAGTTACCGAATTCGATGGGCGTAGCATACCACGATTTTTCCTCAATTTTGAGGGGGGAGCGATCGGTATCTGCATGTCATCAGTTTCAATGTGCCCTTTCCGCCCGATTATGGTGGGGCGATAGATGTGTACTATAAGATCAAGACACTACATGCCCTAGGGGTGAAGGTCATTCTGCATGCCTTTCATTATGGCAGGCCGCCTGCCCAGGAGTTGGATGCTATTTGCGAACAGGTGTATTATTATCCACGCAGAAGTGCCTGGGAGAGCTTATCCTGGAAGTATCCGGTGATGATGAAGTCGAGGCGCGACAAGCAGTTGATGGACAACCTACTGGCCGATAACCACCCGATCTTGTTTGAAGGCATGCATACGTGTTATTACATCGGTCATGCTGCCCTGAAAGACCGGTTCAAGATCATCAGGATGCACAACCTGGAGTGGGACTACTATTACGCCCTCAGTCAGGTAGAGCGAAAGTGGTGGAAAGAGCTATTCCTGCGCTGGGAGTCGGCCGGACTCAAATCGCAGGAGCGACTGCTGCAACAGGCCAACGCGATATTGTCTATTTCTCCAAATGACCATGCTTACCTGAGCGAGCGATACGCGCAAGTCGAGATGGTGACAGCTTTTCATGGGAATGCGCAAGTGACGAGTACATTGGGCGTAGGCGATTATGCACTCTATCATGGCAATCTCAGTGTGCCCGAAAACCAGGAAGCGGTGCGGTTTCTATTGCAGTTACCCTTGGAGGTACCGCTGATCATTGCCGGTCGAGATCCGGATCCTGCAATGGTGGAGGTCATCGAACGATTGCCGCATGTCCAACTGGAAGCCAATCCAAGTCCTGCAGCTATGCAACAATTGCTGCAAGGTGCACAAGTACATGTGATGCCCACCTTTCAGGCGACAGGACTGAAGTTGAAAGTACTGAATGCCTTATACCAAGGGCGACATGTCATTGCGAATACACCAATGGTCGCCCAGACGGGATTGGAGACCGCCTGCACAGTAGCAGACGATCCGGGTGCCTTTACCCAAGCCATCCACCAAAAAATGCAACAGCCCTTTACCGAGGCCCATCGAGCTGAAAGGGAAAAGCTTTTGCAACCTTTTGGTGATGAGGAGAAGGGGAGGAGGATAGTTGCATTTCTAAAGGGTAAATCAAATGGAGAATCTGCTGAAAAAATCTCTTAGTGCCCTTTTTCGTTCTTTTATATAAACTATCGTAAACGTTACTACTGGAAGTAAGAACAGTACTAGTCCAAAAATCATCCTTCGAATTAGATAATCTATTGGCGCATCTCCCAATGATATCAGTTGAGATACTATAGCATATGTCCATAACAATACCAGAATAAATACAAAAAGGCTTGCTACAATACTTAATCGGGTTTTTATTTTTATATAACACTTTCCGTTTTTGATAATGTAATTGCCCTGAATTACGGGATAGGCCTACCCATTTAAGCAACACGATATGGGTGTAGTAAGAGATCTTTGCAGTTCTTAATGGTAAAAGTTGATCAATATCGATTCAGACAACTACATGGAATTTACCTTTCCCATTGGAGCGTGGTTGACCGGCCTAGGGCTTCGTATGCGGGGACCCACTTGCTGAAGATGTCGCCCGAAAATCAG
>CAJXXO010000389.1 GCA_913062655.1 uncultured Bacteroidota bacterium
CATCCCGGGTCTCAGCGGTACCTCTTGTGCCCAATTCACCGCGGGTAAGGTCAACTACAGCTACCTTTTTGCCAACTTGGATGTGTTTTACCAGGGTGCCGGAACAAGACAGTTCCACATCATCCGGGTGAACGCCTATTGCCAGAATGTCGACTTTCATTTCTTCAATTTGTTGTTACAACAAATATACAACAGAAGCGTGCCAAGGATTGCCCTGGATCGGACGAATGTCGCTTAGAAGTAGTTGAAGTTGTGTTGGTCTTCTATGCGCAACAGTGTTTCGTACATCAATTGAATGACATGCTCCACATCTTGTTTGTGTACCATCTCTACAGTGGTATGCATATAGCGCAATGGCAGACTGATCAAGGCACTGGGCACCCCGCCCCTGGCATAGGCAAAGGCATCGGTATCCGTACCGGTAGAGCGAGAAGCCGCTTCCCGTTGGAAAGGGATGTTTTGTTGCTCAGCCGTATCCAGGATCAGTTCCCGCAATTTATTCTGTACCGCAGGTCCGTAGGTAATCACAGGCCCATCGCCTCCTTTGAAATCACCCTCCACTTTTTTATCGATCAGTGGTGTATTGGTGTCGTGGCATACATCCGTAATCATAGCAACATCCGGTTGTAACCGGTAGGCCATCATCTCCGCTCCGCGGAGTCCCACCTCTTCCTGCACGGAGTTGACCACGTAAAGGGTAAAGGGCAGTTCCACACCATTTTCCTTCAGCAAACGGGCGACTTGTGCTATCATAAAGCCTCCGGCCCGGTTGTCCAGCGCCCGGCCTACAAAGTAGCGGTCATTGAGCTCCATCAGTTCGTCTTCGAAGGTGATGACACACCCGACATGAATGCCCATTTCTTCCACCTCTTCTTTGCTCTTGGCCCCTACATCGATAAAAATATTTTCCACCTTTGGGGTAGGCTCATCCTTGCCGGGTGCCCTGCGAGTATGAATAGCCGGCCAGCCAAATACGCCTTTTACGATGCCATTTTTCGTGTGGATATTAACCCGCTTCGAGGGTGCGATCATGTGATCAGAGCCTCCATTGCGAATCACATAGATAAAACCTTCGTCATTGATGTAGCGGACATACCACGCAATCTCGTCTGCATGAGCTTCGATAGCAACCTTGTAGTCTTTACCCGGATTGATCACACCGGCTACTGAGCCATAGCTGTCTACTATGTGATCATCGATATAGGGTTTCAGGTAGTCCAGCCAAATTCTTTGTCCCTCCATTTCGAAGCTGGTGGGTGCCGCATTGTTTACATACCGATACAGGAAGTCGGTGGCTTCTTTCGTTAAGATAGTGCCCATATAGTCATCCAGTTTTCAAAGTTCCGCTGTAAAGTTACAACGGAATATTTCCATGCTTCTTCTTTGGCTGATTTACCACTTTATTTTCCAATAATTGCAAGGCTTTCAAGAGCTTTACCCGGGTCATGTCTGGCCGTATGACCTCATCAATAAAGCCTCGTGCGGCAGCCCGGTAGGGATGGGCAAACTTCTCGGTAAACTCATCTACCTTCTCCTTCAGCTTTGCCTCTTTGTCTTCAGCGGCCTGAATTTCACTGCGGAAAATGATCTCTGCGGCACCTTGTGCGCCCATTACCGCGATCTCGGCTGATGGCCAGGCATAGTTGAGGTCAGCCCCGATGTGCTTGGAATTCATCACGTCATACGCGCCACCGTAGGCTTTGCGGGTGATGACGGTTACCTTAGGCACTGTAGCTTCAGAAAAGGCGTACAGCAGCTTTGCTCCATTGGTGATGATACCATTCCACTCCTGGTCAGTCCCCGGCAAAAAGCCCGGCACATCTACCAAGGTGACCAATGGAATATTGAAACTATCGCAAAAGCGAACAAATCGTGCCGCCTTTTTTGACGCATCTACATCCAAAACCCCTGCGAGATGCATAGGCTGGTTGGCAACAATTCCTATGGATCGACCCGCCAAAAATCCAAATCCAACTACAATGTTCTCGGCGTACTTTTCATGAACCTCCATGAAACTGCCCTCATCAAGAACAGCGTTGATGACATCTTTAATCTCGTAGGGTTGGGTGTTTTTCTCCGGCATAATATCCCTTAAATCGAGGCGAAACTCATCACCTGTTTCATAGGGATAGACTGGCGCCTTTTCTTCACAATTTTGGGGAATGTACTGCACCAATTGACGTATTTGTCTCAAGACCAACACATCATTTGCAGCTGTAAAATGCGTTACGCCGCTTTTTGAAGCATGTGTAAAGGCTCCTCCCAATTCTTCACTTGAAACGTTTTCATTCGTGACTGTCTTCACAACATTCGGGCCGGTTACAAACATATAACTGGATTTCTCAACCATGGCAATAAAATCTGTAATGGCCGGGCTGTAGACGGCACCTCCTGCACAGGGACCTAACACAGCACTTATTTGAGGCACCACTCCTGAGGCAAG
>CAJXXO010000390.1 GCA_913062655.1 uncultured Bacteroidota bacterium
CTAACCGATGGCTGGGATGGCACCCTGGATGGTGAACCACAGCCTATGGGCACCTATATCTTTTATTTGTCCGGGTTCGACTATAAAGGCGACCCCATACAGCGGCAAGGCAACATTACTTTATTGCGATAAGGGCGGTTTTTTACCTATCGTACGCATCACCCGGCTATTTTAGGATTTAAGTCATTCTTTAAATGGTCGGGTGTTGTGTATTTTAGATAGATGTGGAACACATTGGCCTTCAATGTGTCAGCCATCTATTTTTATAACACTAAAACCAACCGCCCATGGCAACCTTTGACCTGAAACATATCAAAAACGTGGCCCTCATCGGCCATGCGGGGTCAGGGAAGACTACCCTGGCCGAAACCATGCTCTTTGAATCCGGAATGATCAAGCGAAGAGGTGAAGTTGAAGAAGGTAATACCGTTTCGGATTATACCGACATTGAACACGAAAGACAGAATTCCATCTTCTCAGCCATGACCCATGCCGACTGGCGGGGCTACAAGATCAACCTGATCGATACTCCGGGTTATGATGATTTTGTGGGTGAGGTCATCTCCGCCTTACGAATCGCAGACACCTCTGTAATGGTGCTCAATGCCCAATTTGGTGTAGAGGTGAGTTCTGAATTATTGTGGGAATACACCGAACAGTTTAAGACCCCCACCATTCTCGCGGTCAATCAGGTCGATCATGAAAAGGCCGACTTTGACCGTACGGTGGAGCAAGCCAAAGAGCGTTTTGGCCATGGCGTAACGGTGGTGCAATATCCACTCAATCAGGGGCAAGGCTTCGATACAATTGTGGACCTGCTCAAGATGACCATGTATAAGTTTCCGGCCGATGGCGGCAAGCCGGAAAAGCTGCCCATACCGGACAGTGAGCGCGAGAAGGCGGACCGCATGCACAATGAACTGGTAGAATCCATCGCTGAAAATGATGAAGGCTTGATGGAATTGTACTTTGAAAAAGGCGAACTGGACGAGGACGAGATGCGGAAAGGCTTGAAAATCGCCATGATCAAACACGATCTGTTCCCGGTATTCTGCCTATCGGCTAAAAACAATATGGGTTCGGGTCGTATGATGGGCTTCATTGATAATGTGGCTCCTTCTGCCAACGAAATGCCGCCCCTTCCATTGACCAATGGAGAGACGCTGGCCTGCGATCCCAATGGTAAAAAAGCCCTGTTCATCTTCAAGACCATATCGGAGCCCCACCTTGGAGAAATGTCCTTCTTCAAGGTAGCCAGCGGCACTTTACAAGCCGGTGACGACCTGATCAATAGTAAAACGGGCAACCCGGAGCGCATCAACCAACTGTTTGTGATGCAGGGCAAATCTCGCGAAGCTGTTGACACCCTGGAGGCGGGAGATATTGGCGCTACGGTAAAGCTGAAGAATACACACACCAACAATACGTTGCACGAGAAAGGTGCAGATATTGAGATCAAACCTATCGAGTTTCCCGAGCCACGCATGCGCTCAGCTATAGTGACCCATGCCAAAGGCGATGAGGATAAACTCTCTATGGCCTTGCACCATTTGATTGATGAAGATCCGTCACTACGGTTAGAGCAATCACAAGAGCTGCGGCAAACCATACTGCACGGCCAGGGCGAAATGCAGTTGGCCATTGTAAAGTGGAAGTTGAAGAATCTATACAAGATTGACATTGAATTTGAAGAACCCAGAATTCCCTACCGGGAGACGATCCAAAAAGCCGTGCGTACCAGCTACCGTCACAAAAAACAATCTGGCGGTGCGGGTCAATTTGGTGAGGTGCATATGTTGGTAGAGCCTTACTATGAAGGTATGCCAGACCCTGACGACCTGTCGGTTCGGGGAAGAGATGAACATGAATTGCCGTGGGGCGGCAAACTGGTCTTCTACAATTGCATTGTTGGCGGTGCCATTGATACTCGTTTTCTACCTTCCATTTTGAAGGGCATTATGGAGAAAATGCACAATGGCCCACTTACCGGAAGCTATGTGCGTGACGTACGCGTGTGCGTGTACGATGGTAAAATGCACCCGGTCGATTCAAATGATGCCGCTTTCAAAACAGCGGGGATGATGGCTTTCAAGCAAGCTTTTCAGGATGCAGACCCCAAGATCCTCGAACCGGTCTATCGGGTAGAGGTATTGGTGCCAGACGATATCATGGGCGATGTAATGAGCGACCTGCAAACACGAAGAGCAATGATTCTAGGTATGGAAGCCGATGGTCACTACCAGAAAATCATTGCCAAGGCACCGCTATCGAAGTTATATCGCTATAGCTCAGCATTGCGTTCCTTGTCGGCCGGACGGGCCAAACACAACCGATCGTTTGAGGAATATGCACCGGTGCCCTTTGAAGAGCAACAAGAGCTTATCGCGAAGCACACGCAAGAATTGGCCGAACAACATTAATACGGTCCACACCAAAA
>CAJXXO010000391.1 GCA_913062655.1 uncultured Bacteroidota bacterium
CGGCTCGCCATCCTCGCTGAAGGGCATGTCCTCCTCGGGGAGGATGCGGGAGATGACGCCCTTGTTTCCGTGGCGGCCGGCGAGCTTGTCACCCACGGAGACGCTCCGGAGCTGGGCGACCGTGACGTTGACCTTCTTGATGACACCCGACTCGAGCTGGTCGCCGTTCTCGCGGGAGAAGACCTTCACCTTGATGACGCGGCCGCGCTTGCCCCCCTCCAGCCGCATCGAGGTATCCTTCACATCCCGATAGGAGCCGGGCATGTTGAGCTCATGTGAGCTGAGGCCGGTACCGGCAGCCGGTGAATACGGCTGTATGGTGTAGCCCTTGTAAAGCAGGCCTTTGTCGTACAGCTTTTTCAACAGGTGCCAGAGCGTCTCAATATAGTTGTTGTCGAAGGTGATATATGGATCATCCAGGTCGACCCAGTATCCCATTTTCCGGGTGATCTCATCCCAGGCATCCTTGTATTTCATCACCTCTTTTCGGCAAGTAGCATTATACGCCTCGATGGAAATGGTCTTGCCAATGTCTTCTTTGGTAATGCCCAACGATTTTTCTACGCCCAGCTCCACCGGCAGGCCGTGGGTATCCCAGCCTCCTTTACGCTTTACCTGGTAGCCCTTTAGGGTTTTATAGCGACAAAATATATCCTTGATAGCACGCGCCAATACGTGGTGAATGCCCGGCAAGCCATTGGCGGAGGGTGGCCCTTCATAAAAAACAAAAGGTTGCTGTCCTTCACGAATGCGCACGCTCTCATGAAAAGTATCGTGTTTATCCCAATAGGCAATCACGGCCCGGTCGATCTCGGGCAGATTGAAATGGTCGTATTGTTTATAACTCTTCTGCATACCCATAGGGGTTTATCGTTCAACATTCGGTGGCGGTGTAGGCCGCTTTTTAGGGGCAGCAAAGCGCCTGATGGAGATAAGCAGGGCCGGTAAGAAAACCAGGTTGCTCAACATGGCTACCACCAGCGTGATAGAGGTCAACCGGCCCAGGTTTACCGTGCCGTCAAACTCTGAACCGGTGAAGACGATGAATCCAAAAAACAATATCAATGAGGTGTACAGCATGCTTACGCCCGTCTCCCGAAGGCTTACACTCACCGTTTTCATGATATCCCAATTGTGCCACATCAGCTCTTGCCGGTATTTCGCAAGAAAGTGGATGGTGTAGTCTACCGAAATACCAAAGGCGACACTAAACACCAGCACAGTAGAGGGCTTAAGCGGAATAGAGAAGAAGCCCATAATCCCTGCTGTGATGAGCAAGGGAAAAATATTGGGCACTAAGGAGATCAATAACATGCGCAGTGACCGGAACAAATAGGCCATAATGATGGCAATCAGAACGAATGCCAGGGCCACGCTATAGACCAGCCCATCAATCAAAAAATTGAAACCCTCAATGGCAATGATAGAGGTACCGGTGGTGGTTACGTCATAGCGGTCGCCCGGAAAGATGGAGTCGATTTTCGGCCTTAGCTGGGCCAAAAGTTTGGGCAAACTGTCTGACCCAATATCTGCCATACGCACACTGACGCGTGCCACCTGATTGGTGGAGTCCATAATCTTGACCGACAGATTTTCGGCTGCATTCAATTCTACCCGCTTGAGGAAACTCCGCAAGCGTGGATTTTGCGACAACTCAAAACCGGTGGCAAGGCGGTAGTAGTTGGGGTTACCGTTGTAGTAGGCTTGTACTAAAAACTTGTAGCCCTCCACGATGCTCAAGGGCTTGGAAAAGACTTCGAAGGTCTGCAGCGTATCATGCAGGCGATCAATCTTCGACAGGAAGTTGCGATCCATCGCCCCTCCTTCCTTGCCAGAGTCAATCGTGATCTCGAAAGGCATCACGCCCGCAAAGTGTTTTTCAAAAAACTTAAGGTCTTTATACACCTTCGTACGCTTCGATACGTCATCCAGAATGTAGCCCTCAGCTTTGAGTTGCGTCAGTCCGATGATGGCCATTACCAGGCCGATACCAAAAAAGGTAAAAACAATCGGACGGTGATTGATGGCCCACACTTCCAGCTTATCGAGGATGCCGGTGAGCCACTTGTTTTCCAGGTGCAGTAGCTGCCGCGTTTTCGGCTCCGGCAGGTAGCTGAACATCACCGGTATCATAATCACCGATATGAGGAAGGTGGCTACAATGTTGAGGAAAGCAACCAACCCAAACTCATCCAGCAGCTTCGTGTCCGTGAGGAAGAATACACCAAAACCAATGGCGGTGGTCAGGTTGGTGAAGAAGGTTACATGGCCGATCTTGGAGAGCGCCCGCACCAACGCCTTCTGCTTGTTGCCGTGTTTGCGGAATTCTGCGTGGTACTTATTGATCATGTACACGCAGTTCGGAATACCGATTACTACAATCAGGGTGGGCAGCAGCCCGGTGAGAATAGTGATCTT
>CAJXXO010000392.1 GCA_913062655.1 uncultured Bacteroidota bacterium
CCTGTCCTGAGGTCGGATTGAGCGTGCCACAAATTAACTGTAATAACGTGGATTTGCCAGCGCCATTTTTCCCGATTATTCCAAGGACCTCACCGCGTTTGAGTTCAAGGTTGACGTCTTTAAGTGCTTGAAATTCGTATCCAGCCCCGTTTGCGGGATCAAGCATTGCATGCAATCGTCTGAATGGGTTGGGGTGCATCAGAAAGGACTTCGATAAACGCTCGATTTTGATTGCAATCTGATTAGACGACATCAGCAAAAAATTTTCGTGTTTGATTGAAGAACCATAACCCAGAAAGCCCAAAACCGATCGAAATGAGCGTAAAGGCAATCAACGCGTTCCAATTCGGTCCTTCATTCAGGAGCAATGTCGCACGAATCCCTTCAATGACTGGCGTTAAAGGATTAAACCACATCCAAAATTGGAGGTTCTCTGTCAATGCACTCAGCCGTGATGAGAATGTACTACCAGAGGTAAAGGAAGCCATTGATGCCACGATCGCTGACCTGCAGACTAATCCGGTAGACTCCACCCTATTGGCGCAGACCAAGTCAAACATCAAATACTCCTTCCTGATGAGCCTGGACGATCCGCAAAATATTGCAGAGACGCTCAGCTATTACATCTGGGTAACGGGTGATCCGAATAGTATGAACCAATACTACGACACCTTTATGAACCTGACCGCTGAAGACGTGATGGCTACAGCACAGAAGTACTTCCAGCCAGAGCGCCTGACCATCGCCACCATTTCATCGAAAGAAGAAGGAGGTATCCAATGAGACGCTTTATAATGATACTTGCCACCCTCCTGCTGGTGGCGCCCGGTTTTAGCCAGGAAGTGGTAGAACTACCCCAGCCCGAGTCCAACAAGATCATCGTTCGCCTGCAATTCCGTGCCGGCTCTGTTTGCGATCCGCAGGGCATGGAAGGCCTTACCTACCTGACCGCCCAATGGGTAGCCGATGGTGGTACGCAGGAGATGACGAAGAGCGAGATCGATGACTACATCTATCCGATGGCGGCAGGCTATGGGGTAAGCGTGGACAAGGAAGCCGTGAATTTCACTTTCCAGTTTCCGACTGACTTTACGGCTGAGTTTTACCCAATTCTTCGTGACCTGTTGCTGAATCCACGCTTCGATGAGAACGACTTCAACCGGGTACAATCACGTCAATTGAATTACGTGACTCGTTCAGTGAAAAACAGCTCGGATGAAGACTATAGCAAGGTGGTATTGGAGCACTACCTGTTTGAAGGCAAGAACTACAGCCACATGGTGCAAGGCAATGAAGCCGGTGTAAATGCCATCACACCTGAGGCCGCCAAGGCACAGTGGGAAAAGTTTTTTACCAAAGACAATGTATTGATCGGTATTGCCGGTAATTATGACGAGGCTTTCAAGAACCAGTTGGTGGAAGACCTGCAACAGTTGCCTGGACTGGAAGGTGAACTGCCAACAGGCGAAAAAGCAGAGATGCCCAGCGGCATTGAAGTGAAGATCGTCTCCAAGCCTGGCGCATTCGGTTCTGCCATCTACATGGGCTACCCCTTGGATATTGATCGCTCTTCAGATGATTTTGCCGCTTTGATGGTGGCCAATAGCTGGTTGGGGGAGCACCGGAAGTCGTACGGACAGCTCTACCAAAAGATCCGAGAGATCCGCTCCATGAACTATGGCGACTACAGCTACATTGAGTGGTACCCGGCCGGCAGCAGTAATCAGTTGCCATTGTCTGGCTATCCGCGTAATGCCAACTATGCGTCACTGTGGATCCGTCCGGTACAGTTGGCGAGTGGTTTGCGCGAGCAGTATGAAGAGCTGTCTGATGTTGAGGTGGGGCATGCCATGTTTGCTATACGCATGGCGCTGCGTACCAAACAGATGATGATAGACAATGGGCTGAGTGAGGAAGACTTTGCGCGCCAGCGGAAGTTTTTGCGCAGCTACATCAACCTGTATGTCAAATCACCGATGCAGCGCCTCGGCTACCTGATGGACAGCCGCTTTTATGGCCGCACCGATTGGATCAACGAGGTAGATGCGCAATTGGCCGAGTTGACCGTAGAAGAGGTAAATGCAGCAGTCAAAAAGTATCTCCAGACAGAAAACATCATGATCGCCATCATCACCAGCCCGGAAGAAGCAAGCCTATTGGCCCGCTACTTTTTGGAAGATATCGCCTCCCCCATGAGCTACAGCAATGTGGTGAAAGAAGGCTTGAATGATGCCGTATATGCAGAAGATGCAGAGGTGGAAGATTACCCGATTAAGGCTGCTTCTGTTGAGATCATCGATACGAAAGAATTGTTTGTGGACTAATTCCACCACTAATTGAAATACAGAAAAGCCATCCGCGAGGGTGGCTTTTTTTGTGGGAGCCTATGCGATTATGCTGTTAT
>CAJXXO010000393.1 GCA_913062655.1 uncultured Bacteroidota bacterium
CGCCCGTCCAAGGTTATTGGCATAATATTATCCTGCCATTGTCCATTTCCGATTGATACATGCTCGCTGTACGTAATGGAAACACCTAGGTGTGTTGCCTCAGATAGTTGTTGATAAAGACCAAATGTAAGAGAGGCGTATTCACTGGTACCAATATTTGCCCTGCGACCAAAGCCATATCCCAGACCTATTGTTACATACCGATCATGCGTATTGAAGCTATGAGTTGTGGAATCAGATTTGACGGTGTTGCCTTGTGCATAAGCAGAAGTAACAGACATCGCGATAAACAGCAAGGAAATCAGTAGCGTAGGTTGCATAGCAGAGGTTTGTATAAGAACTAAATATATATGATTAGGTTCGATAGTTTCACCGGCATATTGAAAGAATTAACTTTGCAGCATGCAGACAAAAGCGGAAATTGTAGAGAATTGGTTGCCCCGATACACCGGCCGGGCGCTGAATGACTTTACCGACTACATTATATTGGTCAACTTTGACAACTACGTAGAGCGCTTTGCCGCTATGCATAATGTACCGGTAGAGGGCATCGACCGCCCCATGATCAACGCTAAGGCAGAGGGCATTACCATCATCAATTTTGGTATGGGAAGCGCTAATGCAGCCACTATGGTAGATCTCTTGTCGGCTATATCGCCCAAAGCCGTGTTGTTTTTAGGTAAATGCGGAGGATTGAAAAAGAAGAATGCCATTGGCGACTTGATTCTACCCATAGCCGGCATACGGGGCGAGGGTACCTCCAATGACTACTTCCCGCCAGAGGTGCCGGCCCTTCCGGCCTTTGCCTTGCAAAAGGCGATCTCCACCACCATCCGGGAGCATGAGCGCGACTACTGGACCGGTACCGTCTACACCACCAACCGAAGGGTGTGGGAGCATGACAACAAGTTCAAGAAATACTTGCGGAAAATCAGGGCCATGGCTATCGATATGGAAACCGCCACCATCTTTTCCACCGCCTTTAAAAATAAAATCCCAGCGGGCGCCCTGCTGCTGGTATCTGATCAGCCGATGATTCCGCAAGGGGTAAAAACGGAAGAATCAGATAAAAAGGTAACCGAGTCCTTCGTAACCGATCACCTGACCATTGGCATCGACTCACTGAAACAACTGATTAACAAGGGCGAAACGGTCAAACACCTGCGTTTCTAATGAGTACCTACCAACAGATCATGCAGTCGCTGAAGAAGGGCCAATGGCAGCCCATCTACTTCCTGCAAGGGGAGGAACCCTATTATATTCAGCAGATCAGTGATTACATAGGGCAGCATGCCTTACCGGAAGCGGAGCAGAGTTTCAACCAATCGGTATTGTATGGCCGAGATCTGGATATTCAGACCTTGCTTGATAACCTGCGAAGGCTCCCCATGATGTCCAGCCACCAGGTGGTGATCTTGCGTGAGGCGCAGACCATTCGCGACTTTGCCAACAAGATGGAGGCCTATTGGAACAACCCGGTGCCCAGCACCATCTTTGTAGTGCAATTCATGGGCAAAAAGATCCGCGGGAATAGCAAAGCGGCCAATGCCATTAAGAAAAATGGGGTGCTGTTTACCTCCGACAAGGTGCGCGACTATAAACTGGTGGATTGGATTCAGCAACACATCAGTGCAGAGGGCAAGCAAATAGAACCCAAAGCGGCCCTCCTGTTGGCCGAGTACCTGGGGAATGACCTGTCTCAGATTGTCCACAGCCTGGAGAAACTGGAAGTCAATGAAGTGGGCGACCATATCACCGCTGCCGATATTGAGAAATATGTGGGCATCAGTAAGGACTACAACATCTTTGAGCTCAACAATGCCCTCATGGAGCGGCAACGGACCAAGGCATTTACCATTATTCGCTATTTCGGGGCCAATCCTAAAGCCTGTCCGTTCCCGGTGCTAATGGCGGGACTATATGGCCTTTTCTCCCGTTTATTGATCCTGCACGGCTTACCCACGCACGACAAGAAAGCCATTGCCACAAAGCTGCGCGTAAATCCGTACTTTGTTAACGATTATTTGCGTGCACGCCAGCAATATTCTGTACCACAATTGCGTCAGGTAATGCGCGTATTGAGTGAGTTTGATCTGAAGTTCAAGGGAGTGGGGAGTGTGGAACGGAAAGATGCTGCTTTGATGCAGGAAATGGTCGCAAAAATATTGCTATGAGACGGATGTGGTTTTGTTGTGTAATGGTACTGGTTCTGGTGGCATGTCAATCGTCAAAGAACCTGACAGGTAGCGATCTTGCTACCGTACAGCGGGCCACTCAGCAAGCCTGGTCAGGCGGTGCCTACGGCTCTGGCTACGGCACCACCTACGTCATAGAGGTGCTTCCGGCTCAGGTCAAAGCCAAAGACACCCTCCACTTCGATACGGTGTATACCGATGGACGAGC
>CAJXXO010000394.1 GCA_913062655.1 uncultured Bacteroidota bacterium
CAAATCCACGGGTAATGAAACCGATGATTCCGGCCACAATCACTATAGAAGAGATGACATAGGCCACTTTGCGTTTGCTGATCCAGTCGGTATTGATCTGGCTCAAGGCATTGATGGTGGCTTTGCTACCGAAGCTGACATTGCGGTCCTTCTTCAGTAACCAGTCGAAGATGACGCGGGAAATCAGTACCGCAGTGAACAGGGAAGAAAAAATACCGATGATCAGTACAGTGGCGAAACCTTTCACCGGACCCAATCCGAAGTAGAACAGGATAAAGGCGGTGATCAACGTAGTGACGTTGGCGTCAATGATCGCAGAATAAGAGTGCTTGAAACCATCGACCAATGCCAGGCGCGTGCCTTTACCCCGTCTGATCTCCTCTCGAATTCGTTCAAAGATGATCACGTTGGCATCCACCGCCATACCAATGGTCAACACAATACCGGCAATACCTGGTAAGGTGAGGGTAGCGCCAAGGGAAGCCAACAGGCCAAAGATGTAGAAGATGTTCAACACCAAGGCAATGTTGGCGATGATACCCGCACCGATGTAATAGAAGATCATGAACAACAGTACCAGCACTAAACCGGATACCAATGAGATCACACCGGCACGGATGGATTCAGCCCCAAGGGTTGGTCCAACAATGGATTCTTGCACAATACGGGCGGGTGCAGGTAGCTTACCCGACTTCAGTTTGTTGGCTAAGTCTTTTGCCTCAGCGATGGTAAAATCACCGGTGATCTCAGAACGACCACCCCGGATTTCGCCATTCACCGTTGGCGCAGAGTACACCATATCGTCCAGCACGATGGCGATCTCATTGCCGACATTGGCGGCCGTCAGCCGTGCCCATTCCGCGGCCCCCTCTGAGTTCATCACCATGGTAATGTTTGGCCGGCCAGCCTCGTCAAAGTCCTGACGGGCATCGGATATCACATCCCCGCCCAGGGCGGCCTCGTCATCTAATGGATTCTTCTTAATCGCATACAGCGGGTAAAAACCTTCTTCGTTGGCTTTTGCGCCCCACAGTATCTTCAGCTCCGGAGGGAAGGCCGCTTGCACATCCGGATTGCGCAGGTAGCGACCTACAATAGAGGTGTCTTTGGGCAATACAAAACCTACAAAAGGCGTCCCGTAGTTGCCTTCGCTAAAATTGATGCGTGCGAGGAATGGATTCTGCTTGAAAGGATCCACCATATCCTCCCCGAAAGTGCTGCTGGTGTCGTCATCAAGATTGAAATCGGAAAAGTCAGTGGTATCATCACCCGCTTCCGCAAGTTCAGCACTATCGGCATCAGCGGGTACCAGCTCAGGTGTCTCCGCTTCCATATCTTCTTCTACGCTAGCCTCTTCCTCTTCCAGCTCTGCCAACCCTTCCATTTCGCGGATAATATTGTCGGCATCCACCAGCGATTGCGCAATCTGCTCCACTTTGTAGGTTTCCCAGAACTCGAGTTGTGCCGCTGCCTGCAGCAGTTTCCGCACACGGGTGGGGTTACCTACACCCGGCAATTCAATGAATATGCGATCAGAATTCTCCACCTTACTGATGGTCGGTGAGGCCACACCGAACTGGTCGATACGCGTGTTGAGGATCTCAAAAGTTCGGTCAATCGCCTCTACGGATTCCGTACGCAGAATCTCTGCAATGCGCGCATTATCAAAATCCGGTTCGATCAAACCCTGGTTTTGACGAGTGGCAAATACGGCCGCCAGGCGACCACCATTGGTGATCTCATCATAGGCATCCAGGAAAAGAGTCACAAAGTCTTCGTCACTTTCTCTTTCACGCTGCTTCGCCAGGTTGATGGCTTGGCGGAAGTCCTTGTCGTTGGCGTTATTACCGGCCAGATTGGTCAGCAGGTCTTGCACAGATACCTGCATGATAACGCTCATACCGCCTTGCAGGTCAAGACCGAGGCTTAGCTCATTGTCCTTGATCTGATCGTACGTGTAATCGGTCACGAACAAGTTGTACACGGTCTGGTTGGAAATGGAGTCCAGGTACCGCTGCTCGTGGAATTTTTTGATCGTGTTCAGCGTATCGTAGTACGCTATGGCATCCTGCTGCTGCAAATCCGCCATCTCCGCTTCTACCATAGCGGCTTTCTGCTCGCCATACTCCTTTGCCGTCTCTTCTACCAGGTAAGTCTTCAAGGTGAAAGACAACTGGAACAAGGTCACTATGGCCAACGCGATCGCAAAAAACCGAATAATTCCTTTGCCTTGCATTCGTTATGGTTTTGAATCGATATAGGTGTTGAAAATCAGTCGGCAAATATACCAAAATATATCGGCAATAAGGCTTATTTATTCAGCGGCCAAAAGGCTTGTCTATTAAGGCTTTGCGCAAGTTCTGCCCATGATTGATGCACAGGCTGGGATATGACTAC
>CAJXXO010000395.1 GCA_913062655.1 uncultured Bacteroidota bacterium
GATTATTTAATCCTTTGACCTTAGCCTCCGTTTCACCGTAGCGCTCAATGGCCGCGGCAAAATCGAGAAATACTGCTTCTCCCGTCTTGTTTACCCCAAAGCCGGCGTCGCAACGCTCTTTGGCTGCCCTTGATGCCACGTCACGCGGAACCAAATTACCGAAAGACGGGTAGCGGCGTTCCAAATAATAGTCGCGATCTTCTTCTGCGAGTTCGGTGGGCTTCAACTTCCCTTGACGAATGGCCTCTGCGTCTTCTTTTTTCTTGGGCACCCATATTCTACCATCGTTACGCAACGATTCCGACATGAGTGTCAGCTTGGATTGGTATTCTCCACTTTGCGGAATACAGGTGGGGTGAATCTGCGTAAAGCTGGGATTGCCAAATAGTGCGCCTTTCTTGTACGCCTTCCAGGCGGCTGTTGCGTTGGACCCCATCGCATTGGTCGACAGGTAAAATACATTACCATATCCGCCTGATGCCAGCACCACTGCATGAGCGGCAAAACGCTCAATCTCACCGGTCACCAGGTTACGGGCAATGATGCCACGTGCTTTGCCATCTATAATGACCACATCAAGCATTTCGTGGCGGCTGTACTGCTGTACCTTACCCTTGGCCACCTCCTTTTCCAGCGCACTGTAGGCACCGAGCAACAATTGCTGACCCGTTTGACCACGAGCGTAGAAGGTACGGCTCACCTGCACACCACCGAATGAACGGTTGTCCAGCAGCCCCCCGTAATCACGGGCAAAAGGTACCCCCTGCGCTACAGCCTGATCGATGATATTAGCACTTACTTCAGCCAAGCGATACACATTAGCTTCCCGGCTGCGGTAATCCCCCCCTTTAATGGTATCGTAAAAGAGACGATAAACGCTATCCCCATCGTTCTGATAATTTTTAGCTGCATTGATACCCCCTTGCGCAGCAATACTGTGCGCTCTGCGCGGGCTATCCTGGAAGCAGAATACTTTCACATTGTACCCCAACTCGCCCAATGTGGCAGCCGCAGCAGCACCGGCTAAGCCGGTCCCTACAACAATGATGTCAAGACGTCTTTTATTGGCCGGGCTCACCAACTTCACCGTGGAACGGTAAGTGGTCCACTTATCAGCTAATGGGCCTTCAGGAATCTTTGCATCTAACTTGACCATATTATAGTATTGAGTTGATGTAGAAATAAAGTGGTATCACCGCGAAACCCACGGGAAAGGCAATGGCGAAAAAGATACCTAATCCCTTCACAACGGGTAGGTATTTCGGGTGGCGCAGCCCAATGGTACGAAAGCTGCTTTGAAAGCCATGCCACAGGTGCAGGCCCAGTGCTATGAAACCTACCAAATAAATAGCTACATACCACCAGATTTGGAACTTCTCTTTTACCAAACTATACATATCATGCATCCGGGTACCGTTGATGGTCACATATTCTACGTCTCCGGTAATACGGGCACTGGCAAAGAAACCAGCCAAATGTATGACCAGAAACACGAGTAATATTATGCCCAGTGGCACCATATTACGACTCACCCAGGAACTGCTCACTCCGGCATTCGTTTTGGCATATCTAACCGGACGAGCTTGCCGGTTGCGTATCGCCACGTAAAGGGCGTAGATGATGTGAAAAATAAAACCCGCAAAAAGAATGACCTCAAGAGGTCGCAAAGCAGGAAAAGTGACCAGAAAGTGGGCGTAAATATTGTAGGTGTCGCCACCATCCGGTAATAATAGCAATAGATTACCCGTCAGGTGTTCCAGTAAGAACAACACTAGGAAAAGACCGGTGATCGCTACTAAAAATTTGCGCCCGATCGAAGAGGTGAAAAACAGTTTTGTCCAACCCATCGTCCGTTATCGTTTTAATGACCCGACAAATATAGGCACCGACAGCCGGATGGTCTAAGGGAGTTATCCTTTTTCATGGTCAGCGAGACTATTATTTGTCCACCATTGTATTGCTTCAAACAATGACCCACATCGATAGTTGAACGGGGGCATGGCATTTTCAGCCCCTGTATTGTGATCGATCCAGATGGCGGCCATCCCTGCCTTGTGGGCAAACAGAAGATCACTACGCGTATCTCCCACCATCACCGACCGGGAGAGGTCAAGTGAAGGGTAGCGCGCCTTTGCTTGCAAGGCCATACCTATGCCGGGTTTACGGTTGGGGTCCTGTGCACTGGCCAGGGCGGTACAGGTAAAAATGTGATCAATCTTGCCCCCTGCTCTCTTCAAAGACTAGGGTAAGATACTATACTTGCAAAGCCGCTAACTTGTTTAGGGACATTTTGAGTGCCAAAGCCACCTTGCATGGCACCTATTATACAAGCAAAAAAATCATTGCTATATCGGTTTCTGAAAATTACAAATTGTTATTATATTGTTTTCGCTCTA
>CAJXXO010000396.1 GCA_913062655.1 uncultured Bacteroidota bacterium
GTCGAGGTTCCACTGCATAGGGGTGCGTACACCGTCCCGGTCGCCCAGGTGCACATTGTCGCCCATCCCAATCTCATCGCCATAGTAGAGAATAGGGGTGCCGGGCAAACTGAACAACAGGATATTCAGTAGCTCGATCTTGTGCCGGTTGTTGTCCAACAAGGGGGCCAACCGGTGGCGAATGCCGAGGTTGACACGAGAGCGTTCGTCTTTATTGTAGGCCCGGTACATATAATCCCGTTCCTCATCGGTCACCATTTCCAGTGTCAACTCATCGTGGTTGCGCAGAAATATACCCCACTGACAATTAGTGGGAATATCAGGCGTCTGATCGATGATATCTATAATCGGGTAGCGATCCTCCATCTTTACCGACATGAACATGCGGGGCATGATCGGAAAATGGTAGTTCATATGGCACTCATCTCCATCGCCAAAGTAGGCCGCTGAATCCTCCGGCCACATGTTGGCCTCTGCCAGCAGCAGGATATCCGGCCGTTTTTGCTCTGCGCGGGTGCGCAGCTTTTTCAGAAAAGCGTGGGTCTCAGGCAGGTTTTCACAGTTGGTGCCTTCTCGTTCGAAGAGGTATGGAATAGCGTCTAACCGAAACCCATCTACACCCATATCGATCCAATAATCGATAATGCGAAATATTTCTTCCTGTACGGCTGGATTGTCAAAGTTCAGGTCAGGTTGATGGCTGTAAAAGCGATGCCAGAAATATTGCTCGGCTACCGGGTCCCACGACCAGTTGGAGCGCTCGAAATCCTGGAATATGATACGCACACCCGCGTATTTGTCCGGGCTGTCACTCCATACATAATAGTCACGCTCTGGTGACCCCTTGGGTGCTTTTCGTGCTCGCTGAAACCAGGGGTGCTCATCGGAGGTATGGTTGATTACCAACTCCGTGATCACCTTCATGTTGCGCTCATGTGCCATGCGCAGCACTTCCTGAAATTGCTCCAGCGTACCATAGTCGGGGTGAATGGAATAGTAATCGGCAATATCATACCCACCATCACGCTGGGGCGAAGGATAGAAGGGGAGAAGCCATATAGCCGTCACCCCAAGGTCTTGCAGGTAGTCCAGTTGCTGTATCAGGCCGCCAAAGTCACCAATGCCATCTTCATTGCTGTCCATGAAGGCTTTGATGTGTAACTCGTAGATAATGGCATCCTTATACCAGGTAGCGCCTGTCGTAATCGAAGGGTGATTGACCATGTAATCGGGTTGTGGTGAAGGCAATAATTACCAAAATTTCATCGGCTATGCAATTATTCGACTACGGTAAACCAAGTTGAACCTTCCTCATCACCGGTATAATCGATGGTGATCTCTTCTCCGGCAGCGATGTCCGCCTTGCAGGCTACGATCATCTCCTGCCGCGGCAGGTCCATAATAAAGAGGGCATTGGGTGTGGGACTGTGATTGTACAAGGAGCCATAGCCGAGCGCCAGGGCTATGCTGTCTTTACCGTCTGGCCACGTGAAGTAATAGTCGTGCAACAGCGTGTGATGAAGGGCTTCCACTTGTTCGCTCGGTATCACAATGACCGGACAGACCTCAATGGTCGATCCTGCAGTGAGGTCCAGGGCGGTGTACACCCCGCGACCTTTCTCGCTGTCATCCACTATGTAAAGCCCCGGTATCTGCTGCATGCTGCAAGATACGCAACGGATACTTTATGGGTCACCCAACTATTGGCATGCGTTGGGCCACTCTACGGTGTGGGTTGAAAGTTTAGCGTTCAACGTTCAGTGTTTACAGTTACTCACCGAACGTACGCTACGCTTAGTGCTCATTTATCCACTTATCCATTTACCCTTGGCGAGAAACCTAATGCGAACTTTGTGAGCCTTTCTCTGCGTTCATCTGCGCATCGCCATACGAAGCAGCGAGAGCTGCGAAGTAGGGTCCTTTGCGAGAAATTATCTCATTGCCTCATCGTCTAATTGACCAATTATCTCCACTGCTTATAGGTATTGATCAATCCATTCGTACTGCTGTCATGGCTGGTCACCGGTTCATCGGTAGTGAGTTCCGGTAGAATGGCCTTGGCTAATTGTTTACCCAACTCCACCCCCCATTGATCGTAGCTGTGGATATTCCAAATCACACCCTGAATAAAAATCTTGTGCTCATACATGGCAATTAATTGGCCCAGCGTAAAGGGGGTAATCTGCTTGACCAGGATGCTGTTGGAAGGCTTGTTGCCGGGGAACACTTTATGCGGTAGCAAATGCTTTATGGCTTCGGGTGACAGCCCCGATTGTTGCAGCTCCTGGCTGACCTCCGCCTCTGTTTTGCCTTTCATGAGTGCCTCTGTCTGTGCAAAGAAATTGGCCAG
>CAJXXO010000397.1 GCA_913062655.1 uncultured Bacteroidota bacterium
TGTTCTATTTGGCCCTTTTTCTTTCCCTGAGCTGTTTCGCGCAGCGGAAAGCTTGCTTCAATCCAACTACCACCCACACTTTATTCTCATCCACACTCGGAGAAGAGCGCAACTATTGGGTTAGTCTGCCCTTGCGCTATACTGATACCATTGCCTATCCCGTCATTTATGTATTGGATGCGGAATGGCGATTTGATCTGGTGAAGCATATCGCCTTCGATTTGGGGATGCACAATAAAATTGAGCCATCGATCATCGTAGGGATACCACACGTTGACTACGCCCATAAACGTATTGTAGACCTCACCTTTGGCCCCTCATGTACCGATTATGATGGCCGTCCTATTGACTCTACCTGGTATAATGAGAACAACTCTGGTGGAGCACTGGATTTTTATCGTTATCTCACAACGGAACTGATTCCTCACGTTGAGGAACAGTATGCCACCAACGATCATCGCACCTTGATAGGTCATTCCTTTGGCGGCTACTTTGGGGGTTATTTGCTGTCCTTATCACACCCGTTTTCCGTTATACACCTCTACGATCCTTCGCTATGGTATAATGACGGAGAGGTAGGTGAACGTTTTCAAGAGACGGTAGTCCACCAGCCGGTAACGGTATACCTTACCTATCAGCCCGAGCCGGTCTTTCATCGGAATAAGGTGCAAAAGTTCATCCAGGCGCTTGAAGCGAGTCCTAATATTGCGGTAACGGCACACTGCTATGAGGAAGAGTGCCACAATTCCCTTTTCCTCGACAGTTTCTATAAAGGCATTCAGGTAACCAACCCTGCCACGCCATCGAACAGGAGGCTGCTTCGTAACTCAGGCATGGAATAATCTTCTCATCACCATACTATTCATTCGTTTATATTTGCGGCTGGCTATTGGTATGAGACTATTCATTGCTGTATTCATTTTCCTATGTAGCCCTCTACCGGGGCTTATGGCACAAGCCCCTTGTCATGAGGTAGGCGCTGCACTCATGCAGCAATTGCAGCTCTCCAATGGCACCCAACAGGACACCCTGCGGCAGATGGCGGATTCACTATTGGCGGTCGCTAAAGAGTGTGGCGAAGATTCGCTGTATGCTGCCGCCTACCGGTACCGTGGAGATGCTTTTTACTTCGCTTCACAGCTAGATAGCAGCGTTGCTAGCTATCAAAAAGCCAAGCTCTACTACGAGCAGTTGGAGGACACGCCTCGAGCCATGCTCAACACCTTCTATCTGGCCAATTGCTTTTCAGAACAAGGGCAGGTAAACCTCGCTACGGAATACTACCTGACCACCCTCAATCATTTCCAGGCAGAGGCAGATACGCCCCGCATGGCGCTGATACATTACAATTTATCGCTCCTCCTGTTTGACCAGGATAACCTGGCCGCTGCGGAGCGCCAACTCCACAAGTCGCAGCGCTTATTGCTCACCCATAAAAAGCACCAAACCATTTATCCGGATGTGTTGCAGATGTTGGGTCACCTCCACTACCTGCAAGACAAGCCTGATTCCGCACGAATGTTGCTACAGGAATCGCTACAGTACACCGATTCAGTCTACTATGAAGACTACAAAGCCTATGCGTACGCCAACTTCGCCATGATGCACATGGATGCCGGGCAACTCGATAGTGCACGTTATTTCATAGATGCCGCGGTAACTATCGCTACAGCGCGACAAGACGTCTTTTCACGGGCCAACTATCTCGGCATTGCCGGGGAGGTAGCTGCAGCGCAGGGTAACCTGGCATTGGCGCAAGCCAAGGCCGATACAATGTTGTCCTTAGCACGGTCTATGGGCTCACTCGTTTTATTGGAGCAGGCGTACGATCTCCTGGCCGATTTTTATGCAAGTGCCGGTTCGTATGAGCGTGCCTATGCCTATTTAGACAGCAGTGTTTCCATCCATGATTCCCTAATCACACAAAATGCAGAAACTGCCCTCTACAATTTTGAGCGGGAAATACGGGTAAAAGAAAATGAAACATTGGCGCGGGAAAAACTGCAAGTGCAAGAGGAGGCCGCCTTACGGCAACAGCAGCTCAAAGAAAGATCAATCCTGTTGCTCATCATTGGTATTCTCCTGCTTTTGCTGACCATCGCATTGGGCTACCTCATCATTCTGAACCGGAAGCGTAAACGACTCAATGATGCGACGCGTGCCAAAGGCGGTCGCCTCCAGCAGGGCGCGATAGACTTCCTCCGGCCGGGTCGAGAGCGTAAGGCCGACGATTAGGCCCGAGAGCTCGGCATCCACCAGCACCGAGCGGTTGCCATTCCACCAATCCAAAGCCACCAACCCATTGCGGCCCGGCGTCAGTTGGGCGGCTTTCTGTTCAAGAAGCTT
>CAJXXO010000398.1 GCA_913062655.1 uncultured Bacteroidota bacterium
AAAATTGACATCGTGATAACCCCAGCCAATAGAGCCGCCAGATCTGCTACAATTGTGGCCGTATCGGCCAGGCCCGATCGCATTTGAAATTGGTAGAGCTGAATACTGTAGGCGATAAGAAAGGCGAGTGGCAGTGTGCTGTTATTGAGAAAGTAGGTGACAAATGGCATCTGCAGGGTAGCCAGAAAAGGGAAGCGGAAGCTGTTTAATATGTAACTGCTTACCTGGAAGGTAATGATCAGTACCCCCAGTGAAAGGCCGACCAGAAAAAAGCTCCAGGCATTGACCTGTCCCAGGTATTCAGGGTCTAAAAAGAGATAAGGAATGCCGAAGGTCTTGCCAAAGGCATTGAAAATGGTAAGAAAGAGCATCAACCAAATAAGGACCGACAAGGGATGGCGCTTGAGATGTACGAGCACCAACTGCACGGGAAAGGCGTAGAATATGGGACGAAGCGCTTTCATAGTGGGTTACACAAGATAAAACGCTCAGCAAGTAAATCCCGTTACGTGGCAGGTTAACTTTTACACAAAAATTAGGGTACGCGGGCTACAGCGCCCAGGTCGAGTTGGCCTTGTCGGTCTGTACCAAATAAATCGGTGGGGAGGAAATAGGCTGGATTGGCACGATTCAGGGCCGGTGAATTTTCCCGCAGGGCAAAATCCTCTTCGGTGATGTTCTCAAACAACGGGTCTGCATTGGTGGTCACACTCACAAATTCAGGTTGCTGCACATCCAGAAAAGTGCGCAGGTGGCAATGGTCAAAGACATAGTCAAACTGGGTAGGAGCAGCAATCGTGTCGATCTCTACTTCCCCCAATGAGGTGGAGGCATCGCCCGGTAGGTTGCCATAAACAATCGAATTGCGGAAGCTAATAGCTGCCGGCCGCACGCGCACATCTGTCTGCGACTGCAGGGCGTAGTTGGATAGCTTCACAATAGGTAATTGATGGTCTATACCAATGGCCCCATAGTTCACAAAAGTGCAGTGGGTATAGGTATGCAAGCCGCCAAACAAGGCCGCCACATTATTTCGGCCGCAGGCATTGATCAGGGTGTTGGACGCATCAACATTGGCATAAAAGCTGAAGATACCGTAGTCGCGGGCCTGCCGAATCTCTACTTGCTCCATCGTGACGTCCGGTAGGTTGTTATTGCCAAAGTCAGTCAGGTTGTCGCTAACCATGGAGCCGATGACAATACCAGAGGTAGCCTCACTGATGCGGGCATGCCGAAGCATGTTGTTTTGGCTTCCTCTCAACAACAACAGTTGCCCCCACTGCCCGGGCAGGTCATCGAAAAAGGGCTCCAGGCGTAGCCCTTCAAATGTAACTACGCTATCAGCGGTACCGAGTACCTCCAGCGTACCCGCCACCAGCAGACTGGCCTCATTGGCGAGATATACTTGGGTGCCTTCTGTGATGGTGAGGGTGCAGTTGGTATCCACCAATACATTGCCGAGAATAACGTGCGGTTTATCATCGGCCCAGGTGGTGGTACACAATTCCTGAAATTGATAGAAGTACGCATCCTGCCCATAGGCCGCCAGCTTTACATCCTGGATATTGCCATTGGTTTCGAAAACCACAGAATCCATGACCAGGAAGGGATTATCCTGATTGCCAGGGTCGATGGTGACTTCAGCAAAGATATACAGGCTGTCGTTGGCCGCTATCTCAATATTTTCAAAAGAGGTGCCACTCAGGCCATCTACATTGATACGAAAGGGAGAAGCGGCTCCACCGGCCAATTGTAGGCGACTGATGCGAATCCGTTGGTTGTTGGGGTTAAATACCTTCATCAACCGGGTTGATGAGCCGAGGCTACTGAATACCGTATCAAAAGTAAGCGTATCGATAGCAAAGGCGAGCCGGTCGCTGGGGTTATCGGTGATGCGCTGCTTATTGCAGGCACCTGAGAGAACACCCAGAGCCAACACTATCATTCCTATCCCAAGCCAATGTCGCATACGTGCCGAAATAACCATATAGGGGCGAAAATATTGCAATACCGGGGTAAAACCTTACAATTCGAAGATCGTGCTGAAAAAGAGATGCATACCGAACAAGATCAGCACAATGCCCATCACCCGGTTCATCCACAGTAAAAGCCGCTGTGTAAGAAAGCCTTTTATGCTGTGAGCCAGGCCGGCTTTTATCAAGTCGGTGATGAAGACAGTGGCAATGGTACCTGAAAAAAGAATCACCCGCTCATGCTGCGAATACTGCCAGGTCGTATTGATAAGCGTGATCACACTCACCCAAAAAATAAGTACACCCGGGTGTGCGAAATTCATCAGGAACCCCCGCAGAATGGTAGCGGCAGAGCGCAATCGGCTGG
>CAJXXO010000399.1 GCA_913062655.1 uncultured Bacteroidota bacterium
CTCGAGAAAAAGAGCAGGACTCATGTTTTTTTTTCGTATTGGTTTTGGTATCATTTTTGAATGCAAGTAGATCGAGGAATGGACTGGGAGCTTTGGGAGCTTGAGAAGAAAAAGCGGCACAAGCGCAGCACTCGAAAGCCTAGTAGCCTGGGAAATGGACTGGGAGCATTGGTAGCTCAACGAAAAGGACGACATGCTTATGAAATCAATATTTCAGCATTTGTGGCTACTCAAATTGGCCACGGTATAAATGCATTTACCAAATGGTGGAATAGTAAGGAAAAGCATGTAGGGTCAGTTTTTACACCTTTATCAAGGGTAGAGATACGGGATGATGCACAGTTGCTATACACTATTGCTTATGTTCACCGAAACCCTATTCATCATCATTATGCTACAACCCTAGAATCCTATCCTTGGTCCTCTTACTTAAGAAGAAAAGACTTTCGATGGGTTGATCTTTTTGACACCGAAGGTGCTATTCAGGAAGTCCACAATGCTGCAATAGAGGAATTAGGTAAGAGATCGAATATTGTAGAATAGAATAGTGGCAGTCAAAACTTTACCGAGACGCTTCGCGCCAAAGGTAAAGGTTGACCAGTGCCCAACTTAAGTGTTGGGTTATCAGTAATTTAATTCCCCAAACACAACGACTATGGAATCATCGGTATTGGTGAATGTCTTGTTGCCGCTGGCATTGGGCGTTATCATGTTGGGGATGGGGTTATCACTCACCCCAGGCGATTTTCTACGTATTGTCAAATACCCGAAAGCGGTGATCATCGGCCTGGTCAATCAACTGGTGTTGCTGCCACTCATCGCTTTTGGATTGATCCACCTGTTTGGGCTACAGACAGAACTGGCCGTAGGTGTTATGATCCTGGCGGCTTGTCCGGGGGGCGCCACCTCCAACCTGATCTCCCACCTCGCCAAAGGCGATTCCGCATTGTCGATCACCCTGACGGCTTTTTCATCACTAGTGACGGTGGTGTCGATACCCTTTATCGTCAACTTTGCCATTGTGGAATTTATGCCGGCCGGGGAAGCACAGACCCTGCATGTGGCCAAGACGGTCTTGTCGGTGTTGGTGATCACCCTGATCCCCGTTACCCTGGGTATGATTATCCACCGAAGAGCACCTCGCTTTTCGCAGCGCATGGAGAAGCCGGTAAAGATCTTGTCGGCTGTATTCCTGGCGGCCATCATTGCTGCGGCCTTATTAAAGCAGCGGGATGATGTGATCGAATTCTTCCGCCTGGCCGGACCGGTGGCCTTCACGCTCAACCTGGCCACCCTGTTGCTGGGCTATTATGGCTCTCGTGCCTTGCGGTTATCAAAGCGGCAGAGCACGACCGTCTCCATTGAGTCGGGTATCCAAAACGGCACACTCGGTATCACGGTGGCGGCTACCCTGATCGGCAACCCGGTGATGACCATACCGGCAGCGATCTACAGTCTGATCATGTTTGCCACCGCAGCCGGCAGTATTTACCTGGGGCACCGTACCATCCCTCAGGTAGAGGAAGCTGCTCCGGTGGAAGTATAGGGGCGGCCCAGGGCTTCGGTAAGCAAAATCCACTGCACGATGGTGGCGCCTACCGCCATTTTTACCTGCCAGTTGAAGCCGGTACCCATGTGGAAGAATAGAATAATCACGGGCATAAGCAGCAGGGCCAACAGAAATGGCTTGGGATTCCAGGTACCCCAACTATGCTGTGGTATACGCTCCGGCTGCCGGGTTTCCCGGACCACCAGCAGCACGGCTAGAATTAAAAAGGTAACCACCGGCAATAGCAGCCAATAGAAATCGAGTTGTATACCCCAGGTGCCAAAGGAGAGGTGTCCGGTGCCATCCCAACTGCCAAACACAACCAGGGCGGTAAGCAGCAACTGCCAGAGGATGAGACCCATGTGGTAGATCGGACGCCATCGGCCTCTTCCTTCGAGGTAGAAAAGAGCCAGCGCCAGTAGAGCAATCAGCGGGGGCAGCCAGAAGGAACCGGCCAGCCCCTTGCCGCCTATTTCGAAGATACGCCAATCGGATATCTCCGGCTTTAACAACATCCGCATGGTGGTGGTCCAGAAAAAGGTGGTCGTGAGGATGGTCCACGCAAGGACCCAACTCCGAAGCGGGTGCTTTACACGTTCCATGGTTTTTGGTTTGGGTCTGATTGACTCCTACTAATTTACGCATTATTTGCCGCAGGTATGGGCGGGGCTTCCCATACAAATCCACAGCAGTGTTTCCAGGTTGTATAATGCTGATTGCCCTTACTGATGGCACCCTCGATCAATATATCCATATCGGGATAGGGCTTTTCCTTCACCACCTC
>CAJXXO010000400.1 GCA_913062655.1 uncultured Bacteroidota bacterium
ATCCGAACCGTCAGGTAAACCTATATCATGCTGCACCCCTATCATATCTGTTTGAATAGTAGGCCCATTCCAAAAAAAACAGCATTTGTCATCATTTGTATCGCAACATATCTTACCATCTGGACATTTGTCACTGGATGAAATATTACCGCCCCAGAACCCACACCAGGTCACCCAATTCTGTTTACTGCTTAGGCTTGTTTCTTGTGTACCTTCTTCCATTCCTGACTGTAAAGGATTTTCATATTGGCACGACCCTAAAGTAACCAAAATGAAAAATATAGCTATCCATTTCATAGTAATACGTTTTTTTCAAATGTATGAATAGACTTTTTTTTGCAAGGCCCTAATGTTACTTTATTGTTAAACCCTTCAAGGTGTTGTGCTCTTAATAGAGGGAGAAAATCCATGACCGCACATTATTTGGGCAATTGATAGAAGCAATTAGACCGAATAGCTGTTAACCTTTTGTAGGAATAGGTACTTTTTAACACTTAAATTTCCAAACCTCTCGACTACTTTCCTACCGAATGCTCCCATGGGCTACCATTAGCAATGTCATCTTGTGACAGCTTATTCCCATGGTTCAGCATCAATTAGGATAATAGCAATCATTATTACTTCAAACTTCCAATAGTCCCGTAGGGACGTTATACCGGTAGCTATGGATATTACCCGATATCTGCTGTGCCTTTAGGTACAGCGCTATCCATCACAACAAATAGTAGCGTACCTACGGCACGCTTTCTTTCCGATTTCGCTCTTGGGCTACCGTTAGTGCGCCCCGCTGGGGCTTTTTAGAATTTAGTACTGAGTTGTCCGTACCGCATACCCCAAAGTCCGATGATCGAACCATTGGCTAATGATCAAATTGTCTAATCCTCAAAGGGGTGATAGTAGCAATATTGAGTAAGACATACATGTATGATGCTCAGTCCCACGATCTCACAGCCTGTTCTCCCCGCACTAAAGCTCAACTCGCTGCGGAACGGAGAACCGCCCTCTTAAACTTATACACTCCTCCACTCTTCCACTTCGCATCTACCCCTGTTCTACCCAATCGCCATGCTGTTTGATCAGCTCAATCAACTCATCCAAGGCATCTTCAGATGGGATGGCACGCTTCACCACTTCTTTGCCTTTGTACAGCGTGATCTTTCCGGGTCCGCTACCCACATAGCCATAGTCGGCATCGGCCATTTCACCGGGGCCGTTTACGATGCAGCCCATGATGCCGATCTTCACGCCTTTCAGGTGGTTGGTGGCTTTGCGGATCATGGCGGTGGTTTCCTCGAGGTCAAACAAGGTGCGGCCACAGCTTGGGCAAGAGATGTATTCTGTCTTGGAAATGCGGGTGCGACTGGCTTGCAGAATACCGAAAGCGGCATCATTTACCTTTTGCGGAAACACGCGTTGTGCCGTCAGCCAGATGCCATCACCCATGCCATCGATCAGCAAGGCGCCCGTATCGGTAGCGCTATGGAGTAAGAAATGATCTAAATCCTCCACCGGATAATCGCGTTTCAGGATCACCGGTAGCTGACACTTGGCTTCGATCAGCTTAAAAAAGGCCCTGCGCATCTCCGGCATGGCCGCTTCATTGTCGCTTTCCAGCACCAATGTTACGGTGTCTTCATTCCTCAGTGCTTCAAGCACCTCTGCGGTCAGATCATGGATAGAAACCCGTACAAAATTGAGCACCGCATGCTTGTGGCCCGCCTCTTGCCATTCGGCCAGGGTAAACAGCGGATAGCTGCCCTTTACATCCGGCTGCCAGGAAGGGGCGTTCAGGATCTTCCGCAAGGTTCCCGGCAGTTCGTATTGCACATCTTCATCGCCCAGGTAGACGAAGTCAGCCGCCATATCTCGGATATGCCACTTGTCGAGTAGGGGATCGTATTCGTAGCCATAGCCTTTCAGCTCCAGCGGATTGTCTTTCAGCTTGTCGTGGATGTCAAGTGCCATCTGGAAGTTTTCGAACGCTTTGCCGAAATCACGGCCTCCATGTTTGCCGAAGCGAACCCATATCTGGAATTCTCGGTTCGGACGGGTTTTATGTCGAACACGCTCAGTGAATTGAACCTGTCCTCAGGTGTCACTCTGCATCAGTTTAGGCATGGCCCTCTCTTTTGGGATGCGCAGACTTGGCCCGTCACAGGGCTGCAGAACAGTGATTTGACCTTGCGTCTGTTCGCGCGGTCGCGCGCCGTGATCAACGAAACCTTTCTTGGTCCATGGTCTTGGTTCCGCTTGATAGAGGCGGGAGAAGCTTCTATTAACCCTTCCCTTGGGCTGGCAGAAGTTGCCTTCTCTCACGAGGCGGGAACGGTGC
>CAJXXO010000401.1 GCA_913062655.1 uncultured Bacteroidota bacterium
CTTTGGTCATGGATTGCTCATTGCCGGTCGGTTTGGGTCGGTCGGGGCGGCAACGTTAAGCGCCATGAGCTGTCTGCGAACGGGAGCCGGATTGGTCACCGCCCACCTGCCACAAGCAAGTGTAAACCCCTTCCAGGCGGCTTTTCCAGAGGCCATGGTAAGTATAGACGAAGGTCAACACCGATGGGAAGCAGTACCAGACTTGGACGGCTATACAGCGATCGGCATAGGTCCGGGCATCGGTACCGACAAGGTGACGCAAAAAGCATTGCTCGATACCATTGAACAAGTGGACGTACCGCTGGTAATTGATGCGGATGGGTTGAATATACTGGCCCACTTGCCGGGCAGCCTGGACAAGCTGCCGGAAAACACCATTCTCACCCCTCACCCGGGTGAGCTGGCACGGCTGGTGGGTAAAACCTACGACAGTTTTACCCAACTCGAACGAGCCAGCGAATTGGCGGAGGAACATCACCTTATAGTCGTACTAAAAGGCGGCCACACAGCCGTTTGCCTGCCCGATGGCCAGGTCTATTTCAATGCCACCGGTAATCCCGGTATGGCTACAGCCGGCAGTGGTGATGTGTTGACAGGCATGATCACCGGCCTGCTGGCACAAGGGCTGGATCCTGATCAGGCGGCTATGGTGGGTGTATTTTTGCATGGCCTGGCAGGCGACTTAGCTGCTGGTGAGGTGGGAGAACATGCACTGATCGCCTCGGATATCATTTCGTATATTGGTGATAGCTATCAGCTTTTCACCCTATAACCCAAGGTATGAAGTCGCTACTCCCCTTATGCATTGTTCTGCTATTTGGCCCATTAGCTGCACAAGATTCTTTGCCTACCATTTCCACCGATGCTCCTGGACTTGGCCACACCACTATCAATCTACCCCAAAAGAGTCTTCAGATAGGCATGGATTTTGGTCGTTTGGCGCACGATTACACGATTACGGTTCCAAATTATGATCCGGTCAGCTATAACCTTAGGCAGGGTGCCTATCATTTACGGTTGCGATATGGTATCTGGGATAAGTTGGAGGTAGAGCTTTTTGCTCCTTTCAATTATTTCCCTGGAAGAGATTCTATGACACTTACGCATGACAACGATATAGAGCTGACACCCATCGAACTTGGTTTGCGGTGGCAAATATACAGTCACCAGCGGTGGGGGACTTTCGGATTGTATGCCGGCACTCACTTTCCGGACCTTTCTACCACTCCGATTCGGTTTCAATCTGGCGGCCTTGATTTGATTGCCCTATACGGGATCTCGCTATTCCCTGGTAATTTGTTGGAGCTGAATATAGGCCCCTCTATAAACAAATGGCAGTTTGGTGTGATTGATGACTGGCAGTTTGCAGGGAGGATAACCCAACAGGTGTACCAAATCGTGCATCTCTTCGGAGAGTACCATACCCTTTGGAATAGGGATCAGGCCTCAGGATCGGCTACCGCAGGGATACTAATTTGGCCTCGGCCTAATGTACAAATCCATGTAGCAGTCAGTAAATTGGTCCACCAGAGAAGCGAATTCTTCGACTCGGATTCACACACCCTATCCATTGGCGGAGCCTGGCGTATTGACAAATTGATACCTTGATGATGAAAAAGTATAGTTGGGTATTGCTATTTATTGGGTGTTGCCTGGTCGCAACAGCGCAGGACTCGGAACCCATTATCAGTGGTGACCGGCCCGGATTCGGGGTGTCTACCGCCAATTTGCAGAAAGGGGCCTTTCAAGTTGAATCGGGCATGCAATGGGATGGCTTTTGGGTAAAATCCTCCTACCGGGACAACCCTTTTTTCGTGAATTATCATTCGATCTACAACTTCACCACCCTGCGATATGGCGTAGGTGACAGGGTTGAGATCAAAATGGATGTATCCGGTGGATATTACGATTTTACCGGTGCGGGAACGGGCTTTACTAATGATTACTGGGCTTTCCAGTCACCGGCCATTGGTGCACGAATTACCTTGTTGGACGATACCGAAATAGGACGCCTCTTGCTCTACGGCACAGGAACATTGCCTTTTCTGAGTTCGTTTGATGATGAAAGATTTGCCTATGATGCACGGCTACTGTACACCAGAAGCATTTGTGAAAGTACCAGCCTAGACCTTAATATCGGTATAACCCAAAACGTTGACGGAGACCAGCCTCCCTTTTTTCATAGTGCATTGGCGGTTACGCAAGGCGTATGCGACAGATGGAGCATTTTTGGCGAAGCGTATATTTACACAGACTTTGTCTTCATCGATAATTGGATAGATGGTGG
>CAJXXO010000402.1 GCA_913062655.1 uncultured Bacteroidota bacterium
CCAGCGGCAATGCCCCCAACCAACCGATCATAAGTGCGCTGAACACAAAAGCCCCTGCCTCGAAGATGTATTGAAAGCCAATAGGCACGCCCACTTCGAGGATCTGCCGGATGTAGCGGAGCTGCATGCGAATACCAGACCGGATCTGCCAGAAAAGCTGAAATGGTTGTCCTTTTCGCACATACCAAAACATGAGCAGCGCCATCACGCACCGCGCAATGAGTGTGGCATAACCGGCTCCCTCGAGCTCCAGCCTGGGGAAGCCCAGTTTACCGAAGATGAGCACATAGTTCAGCCCCACATTGAGCAAGTTACCACCAATAGAAATGTACATGGCCACTTTGGTGTAGCTGAGGCCTTCGGCAAACTGCCGGTAATGCTGAAAGAGCATCAGGGGCAGGAGGGAAGCGGCAATGATGAGGAAGTAGGGCCGGGCATAGGCGACCACATTTTCCGGTTGTCCCAGTTGATCGAGAAAAGGGTAGGCGCTCAGCATGAGCCCTACCAGCAGGATACCGATGATGGTATTTACCCACAGTCCTTGCCGGAGCAGTTGGGCGTTTTCCTGCCGGTCTCTGCGGCCATCGGCAGCCGCTACGTGGGGCGTAAGTCCCATCGAAATGCCAAGCCCGAAGACGAAGAAGATCACCCAGGCATTGTGCCCTAGCGAGGCAGCCGCCAGTTGCACCGCATCCACCTGACCTATCATAGCACTATCCGCCAGTCCGGTCAGCATATGACCCAACTGTCCCAGCATGATCGGCCAACCGATCTGCAGGGTGCGTAAGACGTGGAATCGTTGTGTGCGGGACAGGCGCATGGATGATCAGGCATTTGCGCCACGAAGGTACGCCATCCCTACGGCTTAGCGGCTACCAGCCGATCTCTTCTTTGTTGAGAAATGAGGCAATACCCTTCTTACAATCCGCAGTGGCCCGTGCTTCGGCATTCACCTCAGCGGCATAGGCCAGTCCATCATTGATGGAGAGGTGCTGTACGTTGGCAATGAGTGACTTGGTCAGCGCCAGCGCATCACCGGAACACTGCCGGATCAATTTGTCCGCAAAGGCATGTACTTTCTCCGCCATCGATACCGGTGACTCGAGATAATTGACCAATCCCATAGTCTCCGCCTGCACGGCTGTAACCCGGTGCCCGGTGAGCAACAACTGCTTGGCCTTGGCTTCGCCTACTTTGCGGATCAGAAATAAACTCACAATGGCGGGCACGAAGCCGATCCGGACTTCCGAGTAGCCAAACATCGCTTCCGGTACGGCAAACACAAAGTCGCATACCGTAGCCAATCCGCACCCCCCGGCAATGGCGTGGCCTTCCACCTGCGCGATCACCACTTTGGGATGGGTATAGATCAATTGAAAGAGCTCCATCAGGTGACGTGAGTCGGCCAGGTTTTCCTCGTAGGTGTTGTCTTGCAGTTGCTGCAAATATGCCAGATCCGCCCCAGCACTGAAGGCTTTGCCTTCCCCTTTGAGGATGATCACTTTGACGGTGTCATCCGTTTTGGCCTGCTGAAAGGCATCTTTCAGTTCCGTTACCATTTCTGCGTTCAACGCATTCCGCTTATCCGGTCGATTGAGGGTGATCACCGCCTTTCTGTCGGCTGCCGCGTAGGTTATCCATTGGTAAGTCATAAGAATATCCGATTAGTGTCATAAAGGTAGCCTGCTCTTGTCGAAACCGGGGAATTTTGTTAAATAGTGTGAAAATTCTGCATAGGAAAATAGATTGAATGGTCAAAACGGCCTTGCATCTGATTTTAAAACAACAATAATCTCTACCGGTATGCGACTTGTCCCCAGTATTCTCCTACCCATCCTATCGACTTTGTTTGTATTGAGCCTGGCCATTGAGCTGAATGCCCAAACCGGTAACTGTGGTTACTCCTATGGCAGGGGCACTTTAGAAACGGATTATGTTAAGGTGACCTTGAATGTAGCGGGAGATATGTGGTGGGATCTGAATGGTAACCCCAAATATCTCATTAAAGGTGACACGGCTGCCCATCTTTATTTTGCCGGTTCGTTGTGGATGGGAGGCATTGATGATGGCGGTACGCTTAGGGTTGCAGCCAATACCTACCGCCAGAAGGGGGTAGACTATTGGCCCGGGCCCATTGACTCAAATGGCTCAACCAATATTGGTACCTGTTTTGACTTCGATTTTATGACATCCGTGAGTCGGGATGAAATAAATCGGCATCAACAATTGACGCAACAGTACGTGAATGGCAACGGGGGCGGTATACCTGTGTATGAGATTCCTGAT
>CAJXXO010000403.1 GCA_913062655.1 uncultured Bacteroidota bacterium
ACTGGAGTCCGATTGTATCGCAGCCATTCGCCATGCCGTAGATGAAGCGGCAGAGGTAACCGTTGATTTCACCTCACGTGTAACCTCAATGCGTGCCGACCTGAACCTGCTCCCTAAGGTGAAAAATATTATTGCGGTGGCTTCCGGGAAAGGGGGGGTTGGAAAATCAACGGTGGCTACTAATCTGGCGCTCACACTGGCACAGCAGGATGCCAAGGTGGGGCTCATGGATGCCGATATCCACGGTCCTTCACTGCCTACCATGTTTGGTATCCGCGGGGCAAGACCGGAGGTAATTGAACAAGAAGGCAAGCACAAAATCATTCCCATTGAACGCTTTGGTGTTAAGGTGTTATCCATTGGTTTTCTGGTAGACGAAATGCAAGCGGTCGTCTGGCGTGGCCCGATGGTATCGAGCGCCCTCCGCCAATTCGTTACCGATGTAGAATGGGGTGAGTTGGATTATCTCATTATCGACCTGCCACCCGGTACCGGTGATATTCACCTGACCATGGTACAGACTATGCCGGTAACGGGAGCAGTAATAGTCACAACCCCACAGGAAGTAGCCATGGCCGATGCGAAAAAGGGCATAGCCATGTTCAACATGGGACAAATCAAGGTGCCGGTACTGGGTATCGTAGAAAATATGGCGTACTTCACACCAGCCGAGTTGCCCGATAATAAATACTATCTATTTGGTAAAGGAGGGGGTGAAAAACTGGCACAGTCCTTTGGATTACCGCTATTGGGCAAAATCCCTATTGTACAGTCAATCCGTGAAGGAGGCGACCTGGGTGTGCCGGCTGCTATCAGTGACGAGCCGATATCCAAAGAAGCGTTCGAATTGTTGGCCAGAAATGTGGCCCAGCAGATTTCTATCCGTAATGCGAACCTGGCCCCTACCCAACCCGTTGAAATATCTGTGTAACTTCGCTTTATGTCTGCAAATACACAATTACTCGATCGCATTGAAACCGCACTGGATACCCTTCGTCCCTACCTGGAAGCAGACGGGGGCAATATTGAGTTGGTAGAGGTGACGGAGGAAAAGGTGATCAAGGTTCGCCTTTTGGGCAACTGTGTGACCTGTCCGATGAGCTTCATGACCATGAAAGCAGGCGTAGAGGAGACTTTGCGTAAGATCATGCCTGATCTGCTGCGGGTAGAAGCCATCAACCTGGACGAGTCTGCCGTTTCAAAATGAGCGATTTCGGTAGCTTTGCGGCATGGATAGAGAAGCCTTAATTGCCGCCATCCGCACCCGTCAATCTTTTCTCTGTGTCGGTTTGGACAGTGACCTGGAAAAGCTGCCTTCTTCTTTTTCAAAAGATGCAGCAGGTATGCTCGCTTTCAATAAAGCCATCATAGCGGCTACCAAAGCCTATTGCGTGGCGTACAAACCCAACACCGCCTTTTATGAGGTATTGGGAAAAGAAGGTTGGGCCGTACTGGAAGAAACCATCGCGGCTATTCCTGATACCCACTTTATCATTGCCGATGCCAAGCGGGGTGATATTGGCAATACCTCAAGGCAATACGCCAAAGCTTTCTTCGAAGGCTTGCAGTGCGATGCTGTGACAGTGGCACCTTACATGGGGGAAGACTCGGTAGCTCCCTTTTTACAGTTTCCCGGCAAATGGGCCATTGTGTTAGCCCTTACCTCCAATGCCGGCTCACGCGATTTCCAACACCTTACGGACCAAAAGCCCTTCTATCAGCATGTACTGGCTCAAAGCCAACAGTGGGGCACACCAGAAAACCTGATGTACGTAGTAGGTGCTACCCAAGCTGAAGCACTCAGCACCATCCGCGATATTGTACCTGATCATTTTTTATTGGTACCGGGAATAGGCGCCCAAGGTGGCCGCCTGGAAGATGTAGCAAGGTACGGGCTCAATAAGGATATCGGGCTGTTGGTAAATGCCTCCCGTTCGATCCTATTTGCCAGCCAGGATGATGATTTTCAGGAAGCAGCCAGCCATGCAGCGCAAGAGATACAAATAAAAATGCGTAACTTGTTAGAGCACCACAAACTGCTCTAGTATGCAAGAAGATTTTCTGCATTTCTGCTGGAAATTCAGAAAGTTTGCCTCCCCTCACCTGACAACCACCGATGGGGAAACGGTAACCATTATCCATCCTGGCCAACACAACCACGATGCCGGACCCGACTTTGCACAAGCCCGGGTAAAGATTGGGGATCTCATTTGGGCGGGTGACCTCGAAATTCATACCTACAGTCGATTTTGGCACCAGCACGAGCACCACAAGGATCC
>CAJXXO010000404.1 GCA_913062655.1 uncultured Bacteroidota bacterium
GAATTCATTGATGTCAGCCGGGTATTCTATGGAGGCCAATGCCATCTGGCGTACAATGCTGTAGTCAACTATGTTGATCACCACCTCTCCGGTAGCTTCCACATTGTGCAGCGTGTCTTTCGTAGTATTTCCGCGCACCCTGCGGTTACTGGAAAATACCAGCGTGGGCGGGTTGGAGCTAAAGGCATTGAAAAAACTGTAGGGGGCCAGGTTGGGCACACCATCCTCACTCATGGTACTGGCAAAGGCGATCGGCCTCGGCCCTACCGAGCCAATGATCAACTGATGCCTTTCCGGCACAGGTACTTCACTTGGAACAAAACGCCTCATGCTCATAAGTTGTGTGCGGGTAAAACCTGACTGCGTACTTCACCAAATCCAATGCGCAGGCCATCTTTTTCGCAGTGGCCCCGCATGATGACTGTGTCATGGTCGTTGATGAATTTCCTTTCAGAACCATCGGGCATGGCAATAGGTTTCGTACCGCGCCAGGTCAGCTCCAGCATAGAGCCAAAGGCGGTTTCATCCGGACCGCTGATGGTGCCTGAAGCGTACATATCACCCGTCTTGATGTTGCAGCCATTCACCGTATGATGCACCAGTTGCTGGGCCATATTCCAGTACAAATACTTGTGGTTGGAGTGGCACACCACCTTCTCATCGCTGCCTTCCGGCTGAATGGAGACAGAAAGGTTGATGTCAAAATTCTTCGCGCCTTCAAAGGCCAGGTAAGGTAAAACAGCAGGCTCCTGCTTTGGACCTGGTACACGGAAAGGCTCCAGCGCATCCAGTGTCACCACCCACGGAGATACCGATGAACCGAAGTTTTTTCCCAGGAATGGGCCGAGTGGTACGTATTCCCACTTCTGAATGTCGCGGGCGCTCCAGTCGTTGAAGAGCACCATGCCGATGATATGGTCTTCTGCCTTTTCCATCGAAATGGGGTCGCCTAAAGCATTTTCCCCGCAGGTGATAAAAGCCATTTCCAACTCAAAATCGAGCAGCTTGCTTGGACCAAACACCGGAGCTTCAGCATCCTTGGGCAACTGCTGTCCATTAGGTCTGCGCACGGGTGTACCACTGACCACTATCGAACTCGCCCGACCGTGATATCCTACCGGGATATGCTTCCAGTTGGGCATCAGGGCATTGTCTTTGCCACGAAACATCGTACCCACATTGGTAGCATGCTCTTCAGAACTGTAGAAATCGGTATAGTTTTCTACCCGTACCGGCAGATGCATGGTTACCGCTGCCACGTCATGCAGAAAGGGTTGCTCATTATTCTTGATGGTGGCATTATCTGCAGCAAACAGCGTAGCCAGTTCATTACGCAACTCTCCCACCTTGGCTCTTCCCAGGGCAAATAGTGGGTTCAATACCGTCTGCTGCAATACTTCAATATCGACACTTTGGATATGGCTGCGCTCTGCCAGGGCCCGCAAGTCGATCACGGTGTCACCAATTCGGGTGCAAGGGCGAGGGGCTTTGTTGGAACAGGAAAAAATACCAAAAGGGAGGTTCTGTATCGGGAAGTCCGACCCCTTCGGAACGGTTATCCAGGACTGTAATTGGGGATCATTTGCATGCGCCATGTGTACTCCTTTTTATGCGGGGCAAAATTACGAAATGCATGAGGAAGGAACGATTGCCGGTACATCATCAAGGTGAATACCAAATTCCGATTCTTTTTCGCTTCTGGAGCAACCAACGTCTTTGCATTGTCAAGTTTTTTTTTAGTTTAAAGGCTGAAAATCATAGCAGTATGAAATCCTCTGTATTCCTTTCGCTGACAATTCCGGTATTATTTACCCTATTCCTGAGTACCGCACGGCAACCTTTGTCTATGAGTACGCTTGTTGGTACAGATATATATGGGCAGCATGAAGACACTGCCACTGCAAATAATTTGGCAGCAGAGTTTTTCGCCTTACAACGGTTAATGGATTCAATAGATGCTGGCCCGGAAGCGGTCAGAAACTACTTCAGGTACAGTGATTACAGCATTTTGTACGATTATCTGGATGAGCCGCAGCACTTAGCCAATAAGAAGGCCTTACAGGATGGCAGTCACACTGTGGTTTACATCCCGCTTGATGCCTATCAAGCTGATATGAATACCAATCACTATTACACGTATGAAGGCCCTGCGGATTCCCTGAAAATCATCTATGATGAAAATGGCATGGTTACAGACGTAGTTGGCTTTACATATAGAGGTGTCTATAAAATACGGGCATTGACAGAATAGCTCCTACACCACCCA
>CAJXXO010000405.1 GCA_913062655.1 uncultured Bacteroidota bacterium
GCGTGAAAACTTAATCCAGGCATTACGTGAGAAACGACCCGTATTTGAAGGCATTCTGGGGTACGAAGACAGTGTGATCCCGGACTTGCAACGAGCCATTTTATCCAAGCACAATATCATTCTGCTGGGTTTGCGGGGCCAGGCGAAAACACGTATCGCTCGACAACTGGTGCACCTGCTCGATAGCCATATCCCCGTGGTGGCCGGTGCCGAGTTGCACGATGATCCCTTTCATCCCATCAGTCGCTTTGCCAGAGATCTGATAGCTGAGAAGGGAGATCAAACGCCCATTGAATGGGTAATCCGCGATGAACGATTTACCGAAAAGCTGGCTACACCTGATGTTACCACAGCAGACCTAATTGGAGATGTGGACCCGATCAAAGCGGCCACGCTTAAGCTCCCCTATTCTGATGAGCGCGTGATCCACTATGGACTGGTGCCGCACGCCCATCGTGGACTGTTTATCATCAACGAATTGCCTGATCTGCAGCCGCGTATTCAAGTGGCCTTGTTCAATATTCTGCAAGAAGGCGATATACAGATTCGTGGTTTTAAACTGCGCCTACCGTTGGATATTCAGTTCATCTTCACCGCCAACCCGGAAGATTATACCAATCGTGGCTCAATTGTGACACCACTGAAAGACCGTATCGAAAGCCAGATACTCACGCACCACCCCAAAACAATCGACATTTCCAAGGCGATCACACAGCAGGAGGCAAGGTTGGCTGAATGGCACAAGACCAACACCAAAATGATTGAGCCCGCCAAGGATATGGTGGAAATGATAGCTGCCGAGGCCCGAAAAAGCGAATACGTAGACCAGAAAAGTGGGGTCTCTGCCCGCCTGACAATCTCTGCCTATGAACTACTGGCGAGTACCATTGAACGCAGAGCACTAATCAATGGAGAAGAACAAGCTACGGTACGACTTACCGATTTGTGGAGCATCATACCTGCCATCACCGGCAAGGTGGAACTGGTGTATGAAGGCGAGCAGGAAGGACCGCAGTTCGTAGCCCACAAACTCATTGGCGAAGCCATCAAGGCGCAGTTTCTGGCCTACTTCCCGGATCCCGATGCACTGAAAAAGAGAGAGGAAGAAGAGGAGATCAATCCTTACCAAAATATTTTGGACCACTTTGGAGCCGGACATACCGTTGATCTTTTGAATGACCTGTCGCAGCAGGAATATGAAGATGCGCTTAATGGTGTTACCGGATTGAAAGCTTTTGTGGAGGCTAATGTGGATGATGTAAAGCCGGAAGAGGTTCCCTACTTCATGGAGTTATTGCTCTACGGACTAGCCGAATTGGGGCAGATCAATAAAGCAGAACTGGAAAGAGGCACACAATTCAACGATTTCCTTTCCGGTATGTTATCCGATCACTTCCCACCTTTTGACGAAGACTGAGAATCATGCCTAAGCAACCACAACGTAAGCCTCAGGTAGAGGAAAAGAAGAAATATGATTTCCGGAAGCACAATCCCTACCGAATGATCCTTTGGTTTGGGCTCTTTGGTATTTCTTCGTTATTCGTAGGACTGGTGTCCGCCTTTCTGATGAGCAATGTGGGCGACTGGCAGGCCTTGCGGCCGCCTAAGGCTTTTTTGGCCAGTACTTTGATTCTGGGTGCCAGCAGCTTTACCATGGCCGGTGCAAAAAAAGCATTTCGCATGGAGGACCGCAGGCAATTTCGATGGATGGTAATCGGCACGGCTCTATTAGGGGTCGCTTTTTTGGTAAGCCAAACCATTGGTTGGTACGATTTGAAAAATAGTGGCATCAACATACGCCAAAGCATTGGAGGCAGCTATCTCTACCTTATCTCTGGCATGCATGCGATGCACATCCTGGCCGGTATGGGCTTTTTTGGCTGGTTTATGGCCAAGGCCCTGCGAAATACTGATCACATAGGGACAGCGCTCTTCTATTTTACCGACCCTAATCGAAAATTACAGCTCGACCTCATGGCCATCTACTGGCATTTCATGGACGGCATATGGTTGTTTCTTATGATCGTTTTCTTGTGGCAGTTTCTCTAATATTTGGTCAGCAACGCCAGGCTCAAATAAGAGACGCTGGTTTACTCCATCATTAACTTGAAGTGGTTAGCATAAAAAAGCCCCGCTTTGTGCGAGGCTTTTTGGCTAGTTGTAATCGACATTCATATTCCTGAACATGAAGGCCCATTTATCGGCCTGTTCTTCTATGATCATCGATACCGGTTTTCCGCCACCGTGTCCGGCTTTCGTTTCAAT
>CAJXXO010000406.1 GCA_913062655.1 uncultured Bacteroidota bacterium
AAATCTCTAAGAAAGCTTTCAAAATTGCCTTGGGGGTAGCGATCGTCTTTTCGGTAGCCCAGCTCTTCACCGGGCACAAATCAGCCGAGGGCGTTGCTGAAAACCAGCCGGCAAAGTTGGCCGCCATGGAAGGCCACTTTGAGGAAAATGCACCGGCTGACCTCTACATTTTGGGCTGGGTAGATAAAGAGGCGCAGAAGACTTACGGCATCGCCCTTCCGGGTATGACCAGCTTCCTCACCCACTGGGATTTTAACGCGCCTATTCGGGGGCTGAATAGCTTTCCGGAAGATGAACGACCCGGTGCTGTCAATGCAGTGTTCCAATTTTACCACTTGATGGTGGCTATTGGTATGATGCTTATTGGCATATCCCTACTGGGCGGCTTCCTCTGGTGGCGCGGTAAGCTATTTCAGTACAAATGGGTGTTGTGGATCTTCATCCTGGCTGTTATATTGCCCCAGTTGGCCAATCAGTTTGGCTGGTTTGCCGCAGAAATGGGTCGTCAGCCGTGGGTGGTCTATGGCCTGCTCCGCACCTCAGATGCCTTATCCAATACGGTGAATGCCAATCAGGTGCTTACCTCACTGATCATGTTTACCATTATTTATACTTTGCTGTTCGGGCTGTTTATCTACCTGATGAACAAGAAGATACAGAAAGGGCCGGATGATGGTGAATTGGAAGACCAGCGGCCACACACCAAGGAAATGGCAGAAGCCTTTGGATCCGGAAATTAATCTTACCATAAACCCTCCAATACGATAGCTTATGCTTTTAACAGCAACCATTCTCGGTATTGATTACCCCACCCTTTGGTTTTTGGTGGTCGGAGCGCTATTCAGTGGCTACGCCATCCTTGATGGCTTCGATCTCGGAGCTGGCGCCTGGCACTTGTTCTTTAAAAAGGACCACAGCCGCAGAATAGCCTTAAATGCAGTGGGCCCGGTATGGGATGGCAATGAAGTGTGGCTGGTTATCGGTGGCGGAGCCTTATTTGCCGGCTTCCCGATCGTGTATGCATCGGTGTTTTCCGCCATGTATTTGCCTTTTATGCTCTTCCTCACCTTCCTCATCTTCCGGGCGGTGTCGATTGAGTTTCGATCCAAAGAGCCGATGAAGTGGTGGCGCAATACCTGGGACGTTGCCTACAGTGTGTCTAGTATCATGTTGGCTTTTCTGTTGGGGGTCGTTTTGGGCAATATCCTGCAAGGTATGCCGCTGGACGACAACATGGAGTTTACCGGTCACTGGCTGGAATTCCTCAATCCTTATGCCATTGGGGTAGGTATTACTACCGTAGCACTGTTCATGGTGCATGGTGCCATCTACCTGACGATGAAGACAGAGGGCCGCTTGTTTGCGAAAGTAACGGTGCTGCTGAAGCGGGCCATCATCTTTTTCATCGTTTCCTTCGGCTTGATTACCCTTTACACCCTGCTGTACATTCCCCATTTGACCGATGCCTTCAAGAGTGATCCGGTGCTGTTTGTTGTGCCCGTGCTGGCCTTTCTGAGTATTGCCAATATCCCGCGGCTGGCCAGTAAAAAGAAGTATTTACCCGCCTTCATCTTCAGCTCACTTACGATTGCCTTGCTGTTGATCCTGGTGGCGGTGGAATTGTACCCTACCCTGGTGCTGTCTACAAGCGATCCTGCTAATTCCATCACGGTCTACAACTCCGCCTCCTCGGAAAAATCGCTGGGTATTATGCTTACCATTGCTGCTATCGGTACACCTCTGGTGCTGTTTTACACCGCCTTTGTGTACAAAACCTTCTGGGGCAAGGTGAAGATGGATGATACGAGCTATTAGTTATACCGCAGGTCACGCATCGTAAAGCGCCCATACACAAACTCCTCTCCATTCGGATAGGTGTACATCGCCTCCCCATAGTGGGCTACTTGCCGGCCATTCAGCGTTTGGTAATCGCTAAGAGGAGTGGAGAAAACCGCTTCTACCGGTTCACCCGTTGACAGATCGTAGCGATCGGCTGAGGTAAAATTGACCAATTGATGATCGGTATTGAAATGGAGCTGTGCACTCACCGTGACTCCGCTATTGGTGAAGAAAACCTGACAAGTGGTATCATCAATGGGCTCCCACGACAGATGTGCCGTATCGATCAGCGTGGCCGGAGCAAATATGCACATATCATTCAGGAGGGTTACCGTTTCTGCCTTGAACATCGCTTCACTTTGCTGATCGACCACCGGGATGAGTCCTCCCAATTTGATT
>CAJXXO010000407.1 GCA_913062655.1 uncultured Bacteroidota bacterium
CCGCTTTATCATCAATGACCAGGATGATTTTGACCCCGCCATCAATGGCGACTATGTGCTGACCCACTTCACCCTGCCTTTCAACAATGAGCTGCCATCAGGCAAAATATATGTCATGGGCGGCTTCAACAACTGGCAGCGCACAACAGCCAACACCATGACCTTTAATGCCAAACGCAGCGCCTACGAATTGGTGTACCCGTTGAAACAAGGTTATTACAACTATCTCTATGCCTTTGAAGAATATCCCGGTGCCCCGCTTGATTTTTCGTTAATTGAGGGTAATTATTTTGAGACCGAAAATGATTATACTATTTTGATCTATCATCGGCCTTTCGGACAATTGTATGACGCACTAATTGGTGTAAAGACCGTTAATACTTTGGTAAACTAGCTTATGCCTACACTTCACGATAAAGCGCAAATAGCACCTCAATCGGGGGCCTTGCTGTTGTCAGAACCTTTTTTACCTGACGAAAACTTCAAACGTACAGTCGTATTCGTGTGTGAACACAACGAAGAAGAAGGCACATTTGGCTTTGTTGTCAATCGGCCGCTGGGGGTAAAGGTACATGAGGCGGTAGAAGACTTCCCCGAATTTGATGCGACCCTGCACCTGGGCGGACCGGTAGAAAACAACACGTTACACTACCTCCACCGGTTGGGCGATAAGCTGCCCGACAGCATCGAAGTGGTACCCGGTCTGTGGTGGGGGGGCAGCTATGAAGTGCTGCAAATCCTCATTGAAAACCAGGAGATTCAACCGGAAGATATTCGCTTGTATGTCGGCTACTCCGGCTGGAGTCCCGGCCAGTTGGCAGACGAGCTGAAGGAAAAATCGTGGATTGTCACCCAAGGTAGTGCCGATCACATTTTTGCTACCGATGCAGAGGTATTGTGGAAGCAGGTTCTCCAACAAATGGGCGGGCAGTACCAGATTATGTCCAACTTTCCGGAGAGCCCGTTGCTCAACTAATTTCATCGGCTCAGTTGCGCTATTTTTGCGCCTATGCTCGGGGACCATCTAACCCATAAGCCTTCCAAGACGCTATTCACCTTATTCTGGTTGGTAGCCGGTGCCCTCTTCTTTTTGCCCGGTCTGGGTGGTGTGCCGTTGTTTGATTGGGACGAAGCCAACTTTGCAGCCATTGCCCGCGAAATGGTGGTATCTGGCGATTACCTGCGACCGTCAATCTCTTACCTGCCCTTTACTGAAAAACCACCCCTCTTCTTCTGGCTGCAAGCGCTGGCTATGGAGGTGATCGGTATAGGAGAATATGCCGCCCGACTGCCCAATGCTCTCTTCGGCATGCTCACGTTGCCCCTCCTCTATCGAATAGGGCGCAAATGGCAAGACCATACCCTGGGCATGCTTTGGGCCGGGCTGTACCTGGCTACCTTTTTGCCACACTTGTATTTCAAAAGTGGCATCATCGACCCCGTTTTCAATTTCTTCATTTTCCTGGGATTGTATGGGTTGGTATTGTTCCATTTTCGTCAAAACGGCTACTACACGCTTTCCCTCTTGCGCTCCAAATGGTGGTACCTGATCGGGGCGGGTGCAGCTACCGGACTGGCTGTTCTCACCAAAGGTCCGGCTGCGTTGGCTATTCTCGGGTTGACGGTGGTGGCCTATTGGCTATTCAAGGCGCGTATGCGCTGGTTCATCAAATGGTGGCAAGGCGTGCTTTACCTATTGATCACTCTCCTTACGGCCGCCACCTGGTATGGCTTGGAGGTGGCGGTCAATGGACCAGCCTTTATGACAGAATTCTTTGAGCGGCAAGTGGCGTTGTTTTCCACTGCCGATGCCGGGCATGGCGGTTTTCCCGGATACCATGTGGTAGTGCTCCTCGTTGGCTGCTTTCCGGCATCTGTGTTTGCTATTGCCGGGCACAAACGGCAAAAAGACTGGAACAGCCACCTCCGTGATTGGCATGCATGGATGGTGATCTTACTCTGGGTGGTGGTCATCCTGTTCTCGATTGTACAATCAAAGATTGTCCATTATTCCTCTATGGCCTACTTCCCGCTCACCTATCTCGCAGCCGCTTATCTCCATGGATGGCTACAGCACAAACGCAGCATGTCGCTCGGCCTACATTCCCTGCTATGGGGCTTGGGGTTGGTGCTGGCATTGGCCAGCTTTGCCCTGCCAGTAGTCGCTTCTCACCCGGCATGGCTGCAGGAACTCCCCTTGCGTCCCTTGACGGCCGCCAGTCTGCAAGCTAC
>CAJXXO010000408.1 GCA_913062655.1 uncultured Bacteroidota bacterium
CCGCCATATGCACCATTGCCCCGCCACAGAAGCTCCAGGAACCCACCATCCAGACCAAATCGAAGTTCAGGACGCTCCTGCGCACCAAAGCCGAATGCCATCTTATCGCCAATGCGAAAGGCTACATTCAGGGGTTGAAACCGAATACCGGAAAGAAATTGATTATCTGTGCCTCCAATAGCTTGCAGCAAATTATCTACATCTTCATTGTTCAGTTGGTTGGCGTCCAGTAGGTCTTGCAGTTGTTGCCGGTTCAATGAAGTAACACCCGCATACCCGTAAAAATTGATGATATCTACCTGAACAGTAGCCGGGTCTAGTCCCAGGTGGGAGGAAAAGAGGTTGGCATTACTGATATTGGAATTGTTGCTGTATAAACCGGTCAGGTCTACTTGCGCCCAGGTACTCAGCGCTATCGCGATGGAAATGGTAAAAGTAAATAGTCGTTTCATGGTCGCAGGTTATGGGTTGGCGATCAGGGTAGCTTCCAAATCAGCAGTTAGCTGTATCCTGAAAAAGTTTTCGTCTTGTACCAGCAGCAAAACAGGATGATTGGGCGTGGTGAAGCTTACATCCGCATGCAATTGAGTGGCATCTCCAAATGAATCCAGGGTATCAACGGAAATGAAATCAATCAAATCGTATTCAATAGGGTTTTGTACGCTTCCATCGACTGCTACTGGTGGTCCTGGCAAATTGATAGGCGTAGGCCCAAATAAGCTAAAGACTGTATTGCCCTGATCATCCCACAATTCTAATGTCAGGTCAATGGTGGTGGGCAGGTAGTTGGTAATGAATAGCGATAAGGTACCGGATGGGTCGGTATCCATATCATTTTCGGACAGGTCGAAAGCAAAATCACTGGTGTTGTCAATGGTAAAGGTCCGGTTGGGCCGAACTTTCACGATATCCAGATCCAGCACATTCAAGTCGACATTTACTACAAAATCCACATTCTGAAACGTTGCACTGCTCGTGCCCGGAGTGGTGAAGTTTTCTATGGTCAAGGCCAGGTCGGAAGTGAGTATTTTGTTGTTTTCCTGTTGGATTCCTTCATACGTCTCTCCTGGTGCGATGCTGCGCGGTATAATATGCCTGAACATAATATTGCCGGTAGCACTATCGCGGCCTACCACCTCGGTATTTTCATTAATGGTTAAGGGGAGATTGTTGGTAAATGTAATAGTGAATACCACCTCATTGACACTGATCTCTGCGAAGAAATCATTAAGCTCGGTGTACTCCGGGGGGAAATTCAGGGGACCCAGTGGTGGTACTGCCACTGGTGTGTTGAAGGCAAATCCGGGTATGCCTAATTCTATGGGGTTGAGATCATAGTCAGCCGATTTATCGGCTGTTTCTGCTATTTCAATGGGCTCCAAACGGCTGAATACCAGAGGCCCCAGATAGGAAGGGCGGTAAACAATGTCATCTACATCAGCCGTAATTTGGCAGCCTCCTACAAGTAGAAGGAAGAAGAGAATGGGATAGAATTGTCGCATAAGGCCATATATGTCAGAGCAAGTTACAAAAAGGATGCATTTGCTTGCCTGCAATAAACCTTCTTTGTAGCGTGAATAAGTGAGGGTTAGGGTAGTGCGCTATGGGGTAAATGGCTAATTTTGCCGACCATCAACGCAGAACGAGCCACATGACATTAATAAAATCCATCTCTGGCATTAGAGGTACGGTTGGCGGCCAACCCGGATCATCCCTTACACCCATTGACATCGTAAAGTTTACCGCTGCCTTTGGGCAAATGTTGCTGGCAGAAGAGCCGGAAAAGAAAGTAGTGGTTATTGGCCGTGATGCCCGTACCACCGGCCCCATGATTACCCAATTGGTGGCTGGTACGTTGCAGTCATTAGGCGTCACCGTTTTAGATGCGGGTCTGGCGACTACCCCTACGGTTGAAATGGCGGTTGCCAAGGAAGGGGCTATGGGCGGCATTATTCTTACCGCTAGCCACAACCCGGGACAATGGAATGCCCTTAAGCTGCTCAATGCAAAAGGAGAATTTATCTCCGCTGAGCAGGGGCAACAAGTGCTGACACTGGCAGATGAGTCGGCCTTTCCTTTTGTGGAGCATCAAAAGATTGGTCAATACGAAGAAAGAAACCATTACCTGGATGACCACATTCAGGCAATCCTCGATCTGCCCTGGGTAGATGTAGAAGCTATTCGAAATCGCGGTTTTACGGTAGCCGTAGATGCC
>CAJXXO010000409.1 GCA_913062655.1 uncultured Bacteroidota bacterium
CTCCCGGATTTTGGCGATACGGTTGAGGTACCATTCACGGGTGTAACCGCGATTCATCAGCTCCAGAACCCGACTGCTACCACTCTGCACGGGTAGGTGGATGTAGTTGCAGATGTTCTCATACTTGGCCATGGCATACAGCACGTCATCGGTCATATCCTTGGGATGTGAAGTAGAGAAGCGCACCCGCAGCTTCGGGTCGACCTGCGCTACCATTTCGAGGAGCTGGGCGAAGTCAACAGCGTTGGCTTTTTCCTCTTCGGTCAGCTTATTGAAATCCTTTTTGGGACCTCCACCAAACCACAGATAAGAGTCTACATTTTGTCCCAACAAGGTCACTTCCCGAAATCCTCTGTCAAACAAATCCTGTGCTTCAGCTACAATAGATTTGGGGTCACGACTGCGCTCTCGTCCGCGGGTAAAGGGCACTACACAAAAGGCGCACATATTGTCACACCCCCGCATAATCGATATAAAAGCCGACACTCCGTTGCTCTGCAAGCGTACCGGGTTGATATCGGCATAGGTCTCCTCTTTGGAGAGGATCACATTTACCGCTTTCTGTCCGGAATCGGCTTCCTCCACCAGGGCCGGAATCTCCCGGTAGGCATCAGGCCCTACCACCATATCAACAATCTTCTCTTCTTCGAGGAGTTGCGTTTTCAGGCGCTCTGCCATGCAGCCCAATACGCCCACCATTAGCTCCGGCTTGGTCTTCTTGATACCGTTGAATTCCTTCAAGCGGTTACGCACACGCTGCTCTGCATTGTCGCGAATGGCGCAGGTGTTGATTAACACCAAATCGGCATCGTGGTAATCGGTGGTATTGAGAAAACCGGCATCAGTGAGAATAGACGCTACGATCTCGCTGTCAGAAAAATTCATCTGACAGCCATACGACTCAATGTAATACTTCCGTCCATTAGCATTAGCCGGCTCTTTATTCAAGGCCAGCGCCTCGCCCTGCCGATTCTCATCGATGGTTTTGATAGGTATATTGATCTTAGGGTCAATGTCGTACATGGTCAATCCTTTAGGCGTGCAAAGTTACAACTTTGGCGTTCGATGTGCCAATTTGACAGATGAAAACTATCGCAGTAAACCCAGTAGATTTGTGGCATGGGGAAAGCCAGATGGATCGGATGGATACTGGTATTGTTGGTGGGCTGTCAGTCGGCAAAAGTACCGCTCTACCAAGGCATGCGTTATTCTTCAGATACGCTGGCCACACCGCCTGCTGTACCTGTACTTTTCACCGGTTTCTTTATTGGAGATGCCGGACACGCCACTACGGCTGCGCCCGTCTTGTCGATGCTACAAGAGCAGATAAAGGGATTGCCTCCCCACCGAAGCGGTGTCTTCTTCCTGGGCGACAATGCGTACCCGGAAGGGTTGCCAGACAGCCTTGATCGGCATTTTGGTGCTGCTACAACTGCCCTGGAACAGCAAGCAACGGCAGTAGAAGACTTTGAGGGACTCGTATGGTGGTTGCCCGGTAACCACGATTGGGGCCGACCGGCCGCTGCCTCTACCCTGGCTCGTCAAAGAGAATGGGTGCAGGATATAGCGACTCCAAATCGCAGATGGTATCCCCGAAAAATGCGACCATTCTGGCATCTTACCGTTTTGGCTAATGAGGTATTGGTGGTGGCACTTGACAGTGAACGCTGGTTGATGGCTGATGAAGCGGAGGTATTTCGACAAATGCAATACCTTATCGATACCGTTGCTGTGTATAAGGATTTCCCCAAAATGCTGCTCACCCACCATCCGGCCTACTCCGATGGACCGCATGGAGGTCGATTTGGTATCAAACAGCACCTATTTCCGTTAACCGATGTAGTGGATTGGGCTTATTTGCCATTACCCGTAGTGGGTTCCCTATATCCGCTGCTTCGCTCCAGTATCGGACATCCGCAAGACCTGACCCATCAGCGGTATGGGAAACTGAAGCATTTGTTCAATGGGCTGCTTTCGCAGTATCCGGGCTGGATTGTCCTATCCGGTCACGAGCACGCCTTGCAATACATTCAACAAGGGGACGACCACCACCTCATAGCCGGCTCAGGCAGTAAGACGTCAACCATCTATCCCCGTGATCATAGTGTATTTGCATACAGCCAGTATGGATTGGTACAGATAACCTACTATGCGGATAAAACCGTTTGGGTTACCTTTTGGATACCAGACTCATTC
>CAJXXO010000410.1 GCA_913062655.1 uncultured Bacteroidota bacterium
TGCTGCGGCAGAGTTTGAAATCAAAAGCCTGGACAGTCTGCTGATCATGGTGAAGTCTTCTGTCCCGGATTCTGATTATACGGCCATTATCGAACAGACCCAGCGGCTCCAAATGACAATCGGCAACCTCAGGAAAGATGTCAATGAACTTCAAGGGCAGCTGAGCCAGAAAATTCAGGAAAAAAAACAATTAGAACAACAACTATCCAAATTGGAGAATCAAAACGAAGCGTTGCGTAAAAAAGTCAGCGACCTTCAAAAACGACAACCCAAAAGCGAAGAAAAGGAAGTTCCTGAGAAAGCTCCTCTTGCTGAAAATCAGCCAGCTGAAGAGGAAGAAGACTACAGTGAACCCATCGATACCACCCCCGGCATTGGAGACTTTCAGATGGGCTTCAACCCACCTTTGACCGTAATGATTGAATGGGAATCCAAAGATCATTGGGTCCACCTGTACATGAAGCCTAAAGACAGCAACTTCTGGTGCTTTTACCAAAGTAAGCGCCGGGTAACTCCTTTCGGAAAATGGGCAAGGTTTAAGTTCAAAAAAACACCTTATGAAGCGATTGTTCAGGATAAAGAACTTACGCAGGGAGAATACGAAATCTATGCCCAGCTGGACAAGCCCCGAAGCGGTGGAGAAACGATAATACAAGGCTTTGTCGCTGCTAACCCTAAGGAGGGAGTGCCACAAATGATCCGGTTTGGTGACATCAAGGTTCAAAGTACCCCTCCGCCCTACCATCGTAAAGCAACCGGAGATGCCTTACTGGGCTACCTGACCATTCAAGACAACAAAATTACATGGGACCCTGTGAAGGAGCCTATCATCCAATAAAATCTAATGTAACATGAAAAGCGGAAAACTTATCAATTTGTTGATCAGCCTGGTGGCGGCTATTGTTTTTGGGCTGATTATTTACGGTATCGGAAGCATTGTATCGGAAGAATCCGGCGCTTACCGAATCCTCGAACTGATGGGAGCCAATCTACCCAGTGGCTTTATTCAAATCCTGACCTATTTTCTCTTCTTGTATGGGATTCTGGAAATTTTGCGGATGAACAAACAAGCTAATCTTGAAGAACATGCCTTTTCGTTAGGGTTATTACCAGAGCAGGAGCAGTATGTATTGTCAGCAGAGGACGTTGCTCAAATCAAATTAAAAATGGTTGAATTGGGCAGAGGCAATCCCTATTTGCTGGTAGAAACCATCAAACGTGCCTGCACTCAATTCCGGGCAAATAAATCTGTGGCAGAAACACTGGATGTGGTGAGCGCGCATACCAACCTGTTGAGCAGAAACAGCGATAGCGAACAGGCCCTGATTCGCTATGTGGCCTGGGCTATACCCTCCATTGGCTTTATTGGCACTGTAATAGGTATAGCAAGTTCGCTGGGTGCTGCTAATCAGGTAACCACACAAGAGGGTATAAAGGCGGTGACCTCCTTACTCAATGTTGCCTTTGACACCACACTTGTTGCTCTGATTCTTAGTATAGTCCTCATGTTTTTCTATCACCTCCTTCAGGAGCGCGTGGAAAAGCTTCACGCAAACATTGAGGATTATGTCATGGAAAATCTCGTCAACCGTATTTATCATCGCGAGCCCGTATAACCCCTTCTCAAATGAAAACTAGAATTGGCAGCAAAATCGACGTAGGAAAAGTACGGGACCATCAGGAGGATGACATGCTTATTGCCCCTGATGCACTTAATAGCGTATGGGAATACGATACCCGGAAATACTACGATTCCGACGAGAAGCTGGTTTTGCTGGCCATTGCTGATGGAATGGGTGGAATGAATGCCGGAGAGGTGGCTTCTGCGATTGCAATTTCAAGCCTTCAGTCTTTTTTCTCCAAGCTTGAACCAGCTACATGTCATCCTCAAAATCTTCCTGACTTACTTACTAATGCCATTGAGCAAGCTCATCAGGAAATCTTATCCCGGGGAGGCAGCTCACCTGGTGAGGCTGGAATGGGAACGACTATTGTTGCAGCGATCCTATACCAGGGTTTTGCTACGGTAGGTTGGGTCGGAGACAGCCGTTGCTACCTCAAAAGAAAGGGAGAAACACTACGACAATTAACCAAAGACCACTCTCTGGTACAAGACCTTATTGACAAAGGAGCCCTTTCAAAAGCACAGGCTGCCTTTCATCCACAGCGCAATGTCATTTTGCAGAGTTT
>CAJXXO010000411.1 GCA_913062655.1 uncultured Bacteroidota bacterium
CCCGCCACATATTCCACCCCTTGCGGTATGCCAGCAGGTAAGGGCAGAATCGAGGTATTGCCGTTAGCATACAAGCGGACCAATTGGTTGCCTGGTTGGCGAATGCCGTATAGGTAATTATCCAAAGGATGATAGCCCCACGCATTTACGGTAGTAGTAGCATTGGTCAGTGTCGGCAACTGAAAAGTCGTATTATAGGCCAACTCACCAACAGTAGAGTTGTTGGCGCCATGCCCCAGCAGAAATGGGTTCGTACAATCAAATTTCCCTTCGCAATTTTGAAAATCGATCCGCAGGGAGTCCTCAAGGTTGGTACATCCATTCTCAAGAATATGCAGGGTGTACAAGCCGGTATCTGTATTGTACAGGCCATTCAGGAAGATGTTTTTATTTGTACTGATCAAACTATCGTTGTAATACCAACTATACACAGAGTTGGGGTCTGATAGACCGATTAGTGAAAGGGTATCGCCCGGGCAGACCTTTCCATTTGAACCAATGGCTTGTCGTGGGTCTTCTTTAGGATAGATGAACACGCTGGTCGAGTCTCCTAGATCACTGGTAGTTGGATCATCGCTGTAAATGGTATCGGCTGAAACAACTGATAAGTCAGTCACCTTGGCTTGGTTGAAGAGGTCAACACCTCCGAAAAAATTACTATCCACCACTACAGAGACCTGCAGTGCATTATCGCCATTAGAGATCGACATATTGGAAATAACGAGGTTGGAGGTGCCTATTCCACTACCTGGCGCGAATGTACCCCCATACATATTCGAAACACTCACCAAACTCATTTGGGCAGGTAAACTATCTATTAAGGTTACTCCACTCATGGATGCACCTGTTAAGTTTCCGATTACAAGCTGGTAGTCAATTGTATCACCTGGGCATACGGCATCTTGTAAGGCCGTTTTGGCCAATTGCACCGTGTAAGGACAGGAACAACCATCTCGACCAGAGCCAGAAGGGCCGGAAGCAACAAATGAAATTTGACCTGAAGACAGGTTGATCTTGTATAAATTCGACTGGTCGTAGGCATACAATTCTGACAATGCATTGAAAAACATAGCTCCTAATGCATACCCAGGCTGCTGCATACCCACAATAGTCACCACCCCGGTTACGGGATCTATATTTACAATTCTCTGGGTGTTATTATCGTAGCTCCATAGCACCTGCGTACGAGGGTGAAAGGCAAAGTCAATAAATCTTGGAATGCCCGTGTACAAGGGGCTGGCATAGGATAAGGGTACGGAGTACAGCAGAGATGCTGTTCCGCCTGTTACATCTACGAAGTGCAGACTTCCATCACTGCCGCCCAAAATGTAGTTTCCTGAAGAATCACAGTCGCCAGCTACGAGTCCTCCCGGTAAACCAGGTATAGTGCCTAGACTTTGAAAGGTATTATCAGAAAAAATGCGATACACTTCTCTTGGTCCAGGTTCAAAGCCATAGATTAAATTGTCAGCACGATTGTATCCCGAAGAATTATAGACTACTTGATGTGTATTTACCAATTGAAATAAGGCCACGCCATTCTGCACCTCAATTTCACTAAGGTTTGTGGGTGCTCCACCTGAGTATTGACTCAGCAACAGCTTAGCATTGCAGTCAAAGGTATTTTGGGCTAAGACTGAACTTGACAGTAGAAGAATGAAGCAAACATGAAGCGCATATCTCATGAAGTGACCTCCTGCACTTTTACGGAAAAGCCCTTGGCTTCCAACACGGTAATGGGTTTTCCGGCCTCAATATACTCACCAGCGGTGAATGCATCGTAACGCTCCCCATCAATTTCTACCGTTCCGCTAGGGTGAAGGGGGGTAATGGTCTTGCCTTCTTTTCCAACCAGATCATCCTGACCGGTGAAGGTATCGGTCGTGTAGCCTTCCTCTTTTCGGGTGGCGTCTGTAAAGATCAGCATGCGGGTGAGGGGGGAAGTGGCAAAGTTCCTGCCTAACAGCATGAGTAACGTTATGGTGGCTAAGATTGAGCCGGTAACCACTAACACCGATCGGCCAAAGTCACCCGTATCGGTGTAGGTAAAGTCAAACTGTACATTCTGTACCAAACTCAAAATCAATCCGCCCAGCACAAGAATAATACCCGATATCCCTGCTATCCCAAACCCGGGGATCACAAAGATCTCTACCGCAATCAGGATA
>CAJXXO010000412.1 GCA_913062655.1 uncultured Bacteroidota bacterium
AGTACCCCTCGATGCGGAAGGTGTAGTGGTCCGTCAGGTGCTGGAAGTTGGCGATGTAGTGGGTGGCACGCTCGTATTCCAGTTGGGGCAACTGCTGGAAGAAGGGGAACAGTTGCGCATTGCGCTCCGCTTGTGGGGTCTGGTAAAAATGGCCGTACGCCAGTGACACCTGATTGTGGGCACCCGTTTTGTAGGATAGACTGAGCCGGGGAGCCAGGTTGTGGGCATCTTGCAAGTCAGTGTATTCATAACGGAGACCGGCCCGTGCCGCCAATCGGTTGGTAAGGTAAATGTCCGCTTCGGAAAAGAGCGCTCTGTACTGTGCGCGTTGGGTGAAAATCGCCCCATCGGCACCCATGTCATTGGTCCGCCAGTGCCATTCCGCTCCGGTGCGGAGGGCGGATAAGTTGCCCAGGAAGCGGGTAGCCATCACTTTCGTCTGCGCCAACTGATTGCGGGTGATCACTTCCTGCCCATCGATGGTAAATTGATCATCCTGATCGGCATAAGAGGCACCGGCATACAGCGCCCAATTATCATTCAGCCCCTCTTTCAGGGAGGTATTGAGGTAGGTGTTTTTGTTAATAGCGGCAAAAGGGGCGAGTTGATCGGGTTGTTCGATATTGGGCAATTGCAAACCGAGTCTGCGGGCATCATAGGTGGCATAGACCTTCCAAAGGCCATCATCTGAGGTTTGCTGGCGGAAGTTGAAGGCCGCATTGTAGCCTTCGGGAGCCTGGTCAAATTCCAGGCGGGTATTGTTGATCCAAAAGTAGGGGGTCACATTCGTATAGCCGAGTTGCAGGGCTGCTGCGGTATTGTCCCACACCTGCTGGTGACCGGCATTGACGCCTACAGGCAGCAGACCCAGGTTGCTCTGTGTTTTGTCAGGCATGTCTTGTGTTTCCAGCACAACTACCGAAGAAAGCGCTTGTCCATATTGCGCTGAGTAGCCACCAGTGCTGAATACCGTGCCTTTGAACTCAAATGGGGAAAAGCGACCCCGCTGTGGTACATCCGGTACCGAACTGAAAAAGGGCGCCTGTACCAGCAAACCATCAATGATGTAGGCGGTCTCAAATTGTGATCCCCCGCGTACGAACATGCCTTCCTGCTCGCCTACTTGTTGGGTGCCCGGTAATTGTTGCAGCGCAGCAAACACGTCCCCGTTGGAACCGGCTGTAGTCACCATGTCGATGGGGGATAATACCACCGTCTTGTTCTCATCGCTCGCTTCGAAAGAACCGGCATTGACCACTACGGCCTTCAGGGCAGAGATCTCTTCTTTTAGTCTGGGTTGTACAGTAAGGGTATCACCTTGTAGATATAGGGGCTGCGCAAAGGGCTTGTAGCCTACGTAGCTGATGGCCAGTATTTGCGTGTCCGCTTGTTGGGTGGTAAATGAAAAGTATCCATCGGCATCTGATGAAGCGCCATCGAAGGTGCCTTGCAGAACAATATTGGCACCGGGGATCGACTGACCACCTCTATCGGTCACTTGTCCGGTGATCACCGTCTGCGACCAGGCCGTAGCAGAGAATAAAAATAGGAAACAAAGGGTCCAAAAACGCATAGTGTTGGTGTTTTGCTTGAGTCAAAAGTAGGGGCCCACTCCACCCAGGCCAAGGGTGATGGTACCAGCGGCCGGATGATGGGATTAATGGCTTTGTTTTGGGACGAATGGTCCACTTCTGGGACGAACGGTCAGGGCTTCAGGTACTGCTGTAGCTGGTTTACGTACGTTTCGAAGGCATCCTTACCGGTCTCCGTGATGGTCGCTTCCGTATGCGGATAGTTGTCCTTGAAGGTCTTCTCCACTTCCAGATAGCCTGCCTCTTTCAGCTTGTTGAGTTGTACACTCAGGTTGCCGGCCGTAGCACCGGTCTTTTCCTTCAGGTATTTGAAATCTGCCGTCTCCTCGCTCATTAACAGCGACATGATCGCCAGTCGCAACTGCGAGTGTAGCAGCGGATCGAGTGGCGGTAAAGCGGTCATGCTGAGGCTTTTTGTTGTTGTACGTATCTGTTTAGCATGATGCCGGGAATCACATAGCCGACCAGCAAGGCACCGGCCTGTATCAATAGGTGTTCAGCGGGGAGATTGGGGAGCATTAGAAACAGGCTGAGTACCGCCACATACATCAGG
>CAJXXO010000413.1 GCA_913062655.1 uncultured Bacteroidota bacterium
TGCTTCGATGTCTGAAAATCAGAAACTATTGGCTGGCTATCGCCATCCAATTCGAACAGCCTGATTTTCGGGCGACATCTTCAGCAAGTGGGTCCCCGCATACGAAGCCCTAGGCCGGTCAACTCCTCTCAAATTGGCAAGGTAAATCCCAAGTAGTTGTCTGAATCGATATCGATGAACTTATCCTGTTAAGAACTGTAAAGTCATATCACTCAACCCATTTCGTGTTGCTAAAATGGGTAAGCCTATTATCTTATTTCCCTCTCTATAAAAGTGTTCAGTTTCCCAGATGCAAATTGTAGCTAGATACGGTTATAAGACAGTAGAACAAGCAAGTGAATTGTGCATTAGCTAGCCCGGTATTCAACCATTTCAAGCATTGGCCTTACTACCTAAAATTAGGTATACAGTTTACCTTACTTGGTGTATTCTTTAGACTGATTCTAAATAAGAGCTTTGCAGCGCAATGTGGACTTCCATGACACGATGGCTGCTGGCAGGGGTCAGTTGGGTACTTACGTTCGCAGCACATGCGCAAACAGTTGCTGTGCAGGGAACCGTATTCAGTACTACCGGTGCGCCCGTACCCTATGCCGCTGTGTCCGTTGAACCATTGGGCATCGGCACCTTGACCGACTCCGCTGGCTTTTATAGCTTATCTAACCTCCAACCGGGCAACTATACCATCACCTGCTCTCGCATCGATTTTGCTGCCCAATCTCAAAAGGCCCAATTAGCGGGTGGTCAGTCAATACGGCTTGATTTCACACTATCGCCAAGGGTGAATGCCCTGGAAGCCATACAAGTCAATGGCCAATCGGTGGCGGAAGCGGTACGATCTACCGGCTTTGCGGTAGATGTGCTGGAGACGAAATCGCTGAAGAGCCTACCTACCGACATCAATACCTTGCTCAATACTACGGCCGGTATTCACATCCGGGAGACGGGAGGTGTAGGAGCCGGGTTTCAATTGTCTCTCAACGGCCTTACCGGCAACCAGGTACGCTATTTCATAGATGGCATGCCTATGGAAAGCTTTGGTTCTGCCCTTACGCTCAACAACTTCCCGGTGAATCTTATCGACAACATCGAAGTCTACAAAGGCGTGGTACCCATACACTTGGGCGCTGATGCATTAGGGGGAGCGGTCAACATTACCACGGCCTATCATCGGCAATCCTTTTTGGATGCCTCCTACTCTGTGGGTTCTTTCAATACCCATATTGGCTCCTTCCATGCGCAGCACCACAATGGTGACCATGACTACTACCTCCGGGTATCCTCTTTCTTCAATTATTCAGACAACACCTATCGGATGGATAGTGTGCCGGTGTACGACCTTGCGTTGGGTAATCGGCAAGGTGTGATTTCGCAGCAGCGCTTTCACAATGCTTACACCTCCGGAATGACAACTGTGAAGTTTGGGGTGTACGACAAAGCATGGGCCGACCACTGGTCCGTAGGTGTGATCGGAGCCCTGAATCATAAGCAATACCAACACCCGGACAACAATATCAACCGTGTGTTTGGACACTTCCATACGGCCAACCGGACCCTGCTGGCCACCAGCACCTATGAGAAAGAATTTGGCCCATTAACCCTTACCGGGTTTCTGCAAGGCGGATGGATAGAAGAACGCGTAGTGGATACGAGTAATCGCAGGTACAACTGGGCGGGCGACTGGATCGAGCGTGCCCCTTCAGATCCCCGGGGTGAGTTGTTTGAGCGGCAGTCATTGTTCCGATTAAGAGATGCGGTATGGCGCAGCAATCTGGGTGCTCAATACAACTTTTCAAAGCAGCATGCTGTGAGTCTTCATCTCACCCAACACTTCCTAAGGCGGACCGGGGAAGATGAGGTAGATGCCTATAACCGTTCCTTCCATTCCCCCAACACCTTGCAGAAGTCGATCCTGGGCCTGGCGTACACTTTTCAATCTAAAGATGGCCGTTCGGAGGCTACGCTTTTTGCAAAGCAGTATGGGTTTCGGGGGCGACTGGTCACGCAGGATTACCTGAATGAAGATGTTGTCAACGAACCACAGTTTCGGTTTACCGGCTATGGTGGGGCCTTTACCTGGCAACCACTCCCCCGCTTGCAGCTCAAGACATCGCTTGAGCAGACGTTTCGCTTACCGGAAAG
>CAJXXO010000414.1 GCA_913062655.1 uncultured Bacteroidota bacterium
CACACGTAGTATCCTATGACAGACAAGTGTTAATTCAAAGCCTTGGCTCAATATTTGATGTATACTATCGTTGCCATACAAACCTATACCATGAAACTACGCTTACCGCTTATCACCTTGCTGCTCACGGCCCTTCTATCTTGTCAGTCTGAAACACAACAGCAGACCAAAGCTGATCAGCAGCCGGTTGCAGTCGAAGAGCAGGTACAAGCTATAGATGAGGAGATCGAGACATTACTCAACGATCCAACTTGCGAACAGCGGGAGTCCTCCTTGAAGGGTACGGAAAGCAAGCAATTGCGCACGTTTCATAAGGAGAGTGATTTGGTGATGATCGAAGAAGAGGAAATATCTGCTGAACAAGCCAAAGTAAATCGATACTATTTCAAAGATGATCAGTTGGTATTTGCCGCAGCCTATGAGGTAAACCCTTGTGCTGACACCACTGATATCTGCGTCAACGAAACCCGTTGTTATTTCCAGGGCGATGAGATGATCTGCGAATATATGCGTTCGATCTCCTTACCGCTCAACGAAGATGGCCTGCTGGATGAAGAACAGTGGGATGATTACCTGAGTCAGGTAGAATATGAAAACCAGCCACTGAATGCAGCAAAAGCCCCTGCTATCCTGGAACGCTCTACACAGCTCCGCTCAACGCTTCAACAAGAGGTAACTGCGGAAGGATAATGTGTACCTAACACACTTTGTTAGCCTAACATTGCGCTCGCTCCAGCAACAGCAATCATCATTATTCCCATTGCAGGTGTAAGAATATCAACTTTTTAGCCGTTTTTTTGTCGTCACCCATTGACGAAATCACACTTGTGTGTTACTTTTACACCTATGAGCGGTAAAATCTTACTATTCGCTTGACAACCAAATATGTAAGATTTTCTCTTTTGCTCCGGTAAAAGGGGGCAAAACAAACAATAACTAGTGCTATGGCCATTTTCCTTTTTTAAGGGCGTCTTGACTTGCCAGCTAGTTTGCGGCCAATAACGAGGCTGGCTATTTTGGGTTAAAGAAAACCCCAGTTGTTCGCAACTGGGGTTTTTTCATTATACCTTGGTGGTATGAATTGGTCTGCCATCACGCACCCCACCTTACTGCTGGACACCACCATTGCACAGCGCAACCTGGAGCGCATGGCGGCTAAGGCCCGTTCAAGTGGCACATTATTTCGCCCCCACTTCAAAACCCATCAATCCGCCACCATAGGCCGGTGGTTTAAGGATGTGGGCGTGGACCATATTGCAGTCAGCTCTGCCAACATGGCGGTGTATTTTGCCTGCAGAGGCTGGCACAATATCTTGGTTTCCTTTCCCTTTCATCCGGCTCAGTGGGGGTTGCTACGCCCATTGGCGGATAGCATCGATCTGCAATTGCTGGTGGCCCATCAGGCCGGTGCGGCAGCATTGGCTCAGCTTGCAGATCGACCTGTTCACGTATGGCTGGAATTGGACAGCGGACAGGGCCGAACGGGGTTGCCTATGGACGAGCCTGCCCTACTGCAGCAAGTAGTGACAACCTTGCGTGCTAATCCAAAAATTCACATCAAAGGTGTGCATATACATGCCGGACAGAGTTACCACTGCCGGGGTGCGCAAGAGCTCAAGAATCTGGCAGCGGACCTATTGCCACGTATCGCGCAATTGCGGCAAGATTGGCTGACACCGGAATCGTGGGCGCTCTCCTTTGGCGATACGCCCCTGTGCAGTTACCTGCAGGATCTATCCTTTGCCGATGAGATACGACCGGGAAATTTCATTTTTTACGATCTCATGCAGCATCAAATAGGCGCTTGTACACCTGAAGATATTGCGGTGGCAGTAGCCTGCCCGGTGGTAGACGACTATTTTGTGTACGGAGGTGCCGTACATCTTTCAAAAGACCGCCTGCAAGTAAAGGGGGAAAAGGTATTTGGTGCAGTAGCCACGCCAACCGGTACCGGTTGGGCTATTCCGTCAGATATTTACCAGCAACCCCTTACCAATCTCAGCCAGGAACATGGCTGGCTAAGCAAAACCGCTCCTCCGCTCGCCTACGGTACTGTAGTGCCGGTACTGCCAGTACACAGTTGCCTGACGGCAGAAGCGATGCCCTACTACCTGACAACCGATGGTAGGCGCATTGAGA
>CAJXXO010000415.1 GCA_913062655.1 uncultured Bacteroidota bacterium
TCCTTACTGCTGCCTCCCGTAGGAGTCGGGTCCGTGTCTCAGTACCCGTGTGGGGGGCCACGCTCTCACGCCCCCTACCCATCGTTGCCTTGGTAGGCCGTTACCCTGCCAACTAGCTAATGGGCCGCACGACTATCCACAACCGCCGGAGCTTTACTATTAGAACCATGCGATCCTTATAGTCTATGGAGTATTAATCCCAGTTTCCCGGGGCTATTCTCCAGTTGTGGGTAAGTTTCGTACGTGTTACGCACCCGTCCGCCACTCGTCAGCATCCCGAAGGACCTGTTACCGTTCGACTTGCATGTATTAAGCCTGCCGCTAGCGTTCATCCTGAGCCAGGATCAAACTCTCCGTTGTTGAAAGAGATTAATATAGTTTGAGCCTTACCTGTACTCTTAATGATGCTTTCTACCAGTACTTCAAAGAACTTTATTCCTTGTTTGTGTTCGCTCTTTTCAAAAGCGGTCACAAAGATAAAAACAATTTTTTCAGACCAACAAGCAAACTGTGAAAAATATTTTCAACTTTCTTGCTGTCTATAAACCGTTTTGTCAAACAACTTGTGCCCTTTCCGCTGAAGGGACAGCAAAGATAGAAATATCCCCCTCATTCCAGCAAGTATTCTCTGCGAAAAAATGCAGAAAAATATTGGCCTACTATTTAAATAGCTGATTGCCACCTCATTTGGTCTCCATCGCTTTTCGGAGTAGTTTTACACTATATAATAACCCACCCTAAATCCTACTCTTAACATGAAAAAGCACAATTTCTTTGCCGGACCAGCCATTTTGCCCGCTGAAGTCCTCTCCGAAGCCGCACAGGCGGTTCAATCTTTTGGTGACATGGGCCTTTCTTTGGTAGAAATCTCTCATCGCAGTAAAGAGTTTGTCGCTGTGATGGAAGAAGCACAGCAGCTTACCAAAGAATTGCTCCATTTACCTGACGACTTTGCCGTTCTCTTTTTACAAGGGGGCGCCAGCTTGCAATTTGCCATGTCAGCCTACAACCTCATGCGCTCCGATGGCAGTGGTGCCTATCTGGAAACTGGAAGCTGGGCCAAAAAGGCGGTGAAAGAAGCCAATATTATTGGCAAAGGACATGTCGTAGCCAGCTCGGCTGACACCAACTTCAATTACATTCCCAAAGACTTCACCCTACCTGACGATGCCGATTACTTTCACATTACCACCAACAACACTATATATGGTACGGAGATTCGTGACCTGCAGCCGATGGTAGATGCCGCTAAGGCAAAAGGTATTCCGTTGGTAGCTGATATGTCGTCTGACATATTTAGTGGCCCTATCCCAGCCAGCGATTTCGGCATTATCTATGCCGGTGCGCAAAAAAACCTGGGGCCTGCCGGTGCTACATTAGTTATTGTCAGGAAGGATATATTGGGTAAGACTGACCGGGCTATCCCGACAATGCTGAACTATCAGACCCATATCGATAAAGACAGCATGTTCAATACGCCTCCGGTTTTTGCGGTGTATACGTCCCTGCTGACCATGCGCTGGATCAAAAAGCATGGTGGCCTGCAGGCTATGCAAGCGCGAAATGAAAAGAAAGCTGATCTGTTGTACAATGAGATCGATCGCAATTCACTCTTCGAAGGAACGGCAGCAAAGGAAGACCGCAGCTTGATGAATGCCACATTCGTGATGCCCAAGGCCGAACTGGAGCCCGCCTTTTTGCAGGTATGTACCGAGGCCGGTCTGGTAGGTGTAAAAGGCCACCGTTCTGTCGGTGGATTCCGGGCTTCCATATATAATGCCATGGAACTGGACAGTGTACAATTGCTGGTAGATGTAATGCAAGACTTCGAAAAAAAGAATGGTTAACTCCTAGAACATACAGACATGATCAAAGTATTAGCAAATGACGGTATTACCGATGGCGGTAAGCAATTATTGGAAAGCAACGGCTTTTCGGTAGACACACAAACCCTCGACCCGGCCACACTGGCTGAGCGGATCAATGACTATGATGCCTTGCTGGTGCGAAGTGCTACCAAGGTGCGGGCAGACCTGATCGACAAGTGCGATCGTTTGAAGGTAATCGGGCGCGGAGGCGTTGGCTTGGACAATATAGATGTAGCCCATGCGGAAGAGAAAGGCATTAAAGTGGTTAA
>CAJXXO010000416.1 GCA_913062655.1 uncultured Bacteroidota bacterium
GCCACGGGTAACGACAACTCTGCCCGTTATTTCAACTACTATTTTGGTAAAGTGCCGCACATTATCCGTAAGAACCGGAGCTCAGTGGCGGTATTGACCGGCCAGGAGACGAGGGAAGACATCGAAGCACTTGGACGAGATATGTTCACCTACTTCGGCCTCGGTTGCCGAAATGTATCCAAATGGTATGTACCGGAAGGTGCGGACATCACCGCTACGCTGGATAAATTGCAGGACTGGGCGCATTTGATGGACCACCACAAGTGGAAAAACAACTATGACTACCACCGCTCTATCCTGCTGCTTAACAAAACCCCTCATTTAGCCACCGATTTCATGATGCTGCAAGAGGCGGAACCCGTAAGCACGCCACTCAGCATCATCCACTACAGTCGATACACCAACCGGGAAGATTTGGAGCTGCAATTGAACCAACAAAAGGACGACATACAGTGCATTGTCTCAAAAGACGAGACAATAGCCGGTGCCTTGCCCCTCGGCACAACACAGCAACCCCAGTTGTGGGACTATGCCGATAAGGTAGATACGTTGGATTTCTTGTTGTCGCTGTAGGTTAGACTACCTCTGCCGGGTACATTTCTTTCAGCTTCTCCACCACAAAGTCGATCTCTTCTTGCGTATTCTGGTACGAGAAGGAGAAGCGGATATTGACCCGATCCGGATCGACCTGCAAGGCCTGCATAACGTGTGACCCCACATCGCTGCCGCTGCTGCAGGCGCTTCCACCTGAGGCGGCAATACCGGCAATATCCAGGTTAAACAGCATCATGGACGATTTATCCGATGGCGGGAAGGATACGTTGACAACCGTATACAGACATTGACCATCATAGTCGCCATTAAAAGTAACGCCCGGAATGTTCTCTTTCAGCGCTGCAATGAAATGGTCCCGCAAGCCTTCAATATGGGCTCGGTGACTGTCCATGTGCTCGTACCCCAACTCAATGGCCTTGCCCAGACCCACTATGCCGTACAAGTTCTCTGTACCCGCACGCATGTTGCGCTCCTGTGATCCACCGGTGATAAAAGGCTTGATCATCGCATCGCTGTTGATGTACAGGAAGCCGATCCCTTTTGGTCCATGGAACTTGTGCGCAGAGCCACTCAGGAAGTGAACCTTGGTCTGCTGCACATCGATTGGGTAATGGCAGATCGCCTGTACTGTATCGGAATGAAACAGTGCGCCATGTTCTTCACATAAAGCCGCCACACGATCAACATCCAGCAGGTTACCGATCTCGTTGTTGGCATACATCAACGATACCAGCGCTTTGCCCTCAATACCCGACAACAGCTCCTCCAGGTGCGCATAATCGACATGACCATCCTCTTGCAGGTTGACCATGTGCAGGTTGACCTTACCCCGCTTGGCCAGGTCTTCTGAACTATACAGCACACAGTGGTGCTCAATGGATGAGGTGATGATATCGGTGACGCCCAGGTCTTGTGCCGCACAACGAAGCACCATATTGTTGGACTCTGTGCCACCGGACGTAAAGAAGATCTCGCCCGTACTGGCATTGATTGATTGTGCCACCGCCTTGCGTGCTTTTTCAATGGCCGCCCTTGTCACACGGCCAAAACCGTGAATAGATGATGGATTGCCATACTGCTCTTGCAAAAAAGGCATCATGGCATCCAATACTTCAGGAGCTAAAGGAGTGGTGGCTGCATTGTCGAGATAGACCTTCATAACGCTGATTTGCCACAAATTTAGGAATTCCCGCAGAGCCTTCCAGTAAGCCCTACCTTTGCGAGTAAATCAAGGCCCATGAGAAAGAAACTACTGATCTACAGCCTGGCCGCTCTCTTCGCCCTGTTCCTGCTGGCAATCACCGGTTACCTGATTTTAGACAAACCGCTGCCTCAAGGTGAACCCGGTGCAAAAGCCGACCAACTGGCCCAACAAATGAGCGAAGCCTTGCGTCAGGAAGCCTGGGACAGCACCCGATGGGTGACGTGGGACTTTCCGGGCGACCATCATTACCTCTGGGATAAACAAACCCACTGGGTGCGCGTGCAATGGGACGACCATTCTGTGGTGCTGTACACCAAAGATCTATCTCAAAGCCAGGTAAGAAGCGCAGCAACGCTCACCGCTGAAGACGAAC
>CAJXXO010000417.1 GCA_913062655.1 uncultured Bacteroidota bacterium
GAGATACCGTTTGTCGTGGGTAAGTGTTTTGAGCCATTCCAGCTCCTGGTCGTTGAGTTGCAAACGATTTACCAGCTCAGATTCACTCTCCGTGATGTGCCACACACCTAGCTCAGTGCTGTCAGGTAAATATTGATGTAACGCCAGAGGCAAAGCTTGATTTTTATACCGGCAATGGCCGTTGTATTTTCGAGACTAAGCTACGAAATATGTCTACGGTACAAGTGCATAAACGTCATCATTTCACCGGTCACAAAAACGCCATTTATGGGCTGGCGACCGGGCGCCAGCCGGGCACGGTGTTGTCTGCTGCTGGGGATGGGATTATTGCTGAATGGGATGTCGTTAATGGAGGCGATGCACAGCTACTGGCAAGGGTACCAACACAAGTATTCAGCGTGGTGCATATGCCAGAGTACGAGTTGGTAGTTGCCGGACAGATGAATGGGGGTATTCATGTGATGAATACGCGTACAAATGAGGAGTTACGCCACTTGGCCAAACACACCGGATCCATTTTCTACCAGCACTACGATCAAGAAAGGCAGCGCTTGCTTGTAGCAGGTGGCGATGGATTATTGTCAGTATGGACGGTACCCGATTTTCAGTTGTTGCATACCGTGCAATTGTCGGAGAATCAACTGCGCTACCTTACCCTTTCGCCAGATGGCAACACACTGGCGGTGGCGTGCAGCGGCAACTACATCCACTTACTGCATGCCGAAACCTACCAAGTCCGTCAGCAGTGGGCTGCACACGACAATTCGGTTTTCAGCTTGCGCTTTCTGCCAGACGATACATTGATAAGTGGTAGCCGTGATGCTTACCTGAAGATATGGTCTCCGGGGGATGCCTATCAATTAACGCATGCCATTCCTGCCCACTTATTCACTGTCAACGATATAGCCGGAATGGAAAATCTCTCCTTTTTTGCCTCAGCGGGACGAGATAAGCACGTCAAATTGTGGGATGCGAGTACCTTTGCATTGCTAAAAGTTATTGATCACGAAAAAATGGAAGGCCACACCCACTCGGTTAACCGCTTACTCTGGTTGCCTGCCGAGCAAGCCTTGGTTACCGCTGGTGATGATCGGTCGATCATGGTGTGGGACATTGCCAGGAACTGAGCCGTATGATCTTATCTGACAATAGAATCCTCGAAGAAATAGAAAAGGGCAACATTCTCATTGAGCCCTTCAAGCGTGAGTGCCTCGGCACTAACTCCTATGATGTTCACCTGGGCCGCTATCTGGCGACCTACCGCAACCGGGTACTGGACGCCAAAGCCCATAATGAGATCGAGGAGATCGTCATTCCCAATGATGGCATTGTGTTGGAGCCCAACACCCTGTATCTGGGGGTAACGGAGGAATACACAGAGACACACCGCCATGTACCATTTTTGGAAGGCAAAAGCAGTGTGGGGCGTCTGGGCATCGATATCCACGCCACAGCCGGGAAAGGAGATGTCGGCTACTGCAATACCTGGACACTGGAGATCAGCGTTACGCAGCCTGTACGCGTTTATGCCGGTATGCCGATCGGTCAGTTGATATACTTTGGGGTGGATGGCGATATCGAGCGGTTTTACAACCGGAAGAAGGACGCCAAGTACACACAGCGTACCGTAAAGCCCATCGAGTCGATGATGTGGCGCAACTCCTTTTAATTGAGGAAACGGTCAGCCAAACGACCGGCCGCCCAATCAAGACCATAGATCGCCTTCTGGTATTTGGCCTGTAGTTCCACTTGCTTCAAAGCAGCATCGATGTATTTCATCTCCCGGCTATTGACCAGAAAGAGGGAGCTTTCGCCCAACCGGAAAAGCCTCCTTTCCGCCTCGACCAAGCGCTGGTAGTTCTCCACCATATTGGCTACCAGATCAACCTGATTGCTCAAATTCATCAGATCATTGTAGTAGGCTTCCACTTTATTGGTCAGCTCCAGTGTTTTTTGATCGAATTGTAATTGGGTTTCCTGGATCTTCAAATTGGCCAATCGCAGGTCGCCCCGCTCTTTGCGCATAAAAACAGGCAACTGAAAGGTGACCCCCAGCTTGTAATTGTCTAACGTCCCATTAATGATCTCATCACCGCCAACGGTGGAGGTCAAAAAGTTGTAG
>CAJXXO010000418.1 GCA_913062655.1 uncultured Bacteroidota bacterium
CGTCCATACCACATCCCCTTTGTTGATAGGGCTGATATGGTGGGTCTGAACACCTACATTACCCGCTGGGTGCGGGCCACTAAACCAGTGGTGCTCTACGTGGTTGGCATCTGTAAATACGGAGCTGTGCTTTTTCTTGGCATTCATGCCCAGGTGCACGCCACCATCCGTCAGTTGATTGAGGGCATCAATACCTGCCTGAAAGGCGGCCCCTTCGCCTTGCACGGCAAAGTCGTAGTCTGTAGCTAAAGGTGCCGTATTGAAGCACGAGATGTACACCATTTTTGGTGTATCCTGTGGATCGGCCACGATATTGTAGGGGCGCTGACGAATAAATGGCCAAACACCACTATCCAGTAACTTTTGCTTGATGTCCTCCGCAGACAGGCTTTTTGGGTCGGCCGTACCAAAATCCTTGAACTGGATTTCTTTATCCGCCAAAAACACCAATTCATCAATTCTACGCTGTGGGCCTCTACGCAGCTCTACAAACTCACCACTTACCGGAGCTGTGTAGATGATATCCGGACGCTTTTTGTCAAAAAAGATGGGATCACCCGCTTTCACCTCCTGTCCTTCCTCTACCATCAGCTTTGGAATAGGTGAAATACCGACAAAATCGGTAGGTTTCAACGCATAGGTGGTCGGGTGGTAATCTTCCTTCACTTGTAAAGGCGCTTTCCCTTTAATGGTAATATCGTGCCCTTCTTTCAATTGAATCACCTTACGTTTCTGCTTGCCTCCCTTAGGCAACAGGGTAGGCGACAGCTTGAATTGGTCTTGCAATGCATCGGCATCACTACCGGTTTCTACCGCCAATTCTTTTACGGATACCTTCACCAGTCTATCCCCAAAAGTGAGAATACCGAAAACCAGAATCGTAAAGATCAATACCAGCAGTCCGATGAGAATGTACTCCATGTTGCTGGCAAAGTAGTCTGCCCCACCTTCCTCTGCCGCATCCTGCGCCATCATAAGACCGGGCAGCATCGTGAGAATAAGGGCAGCAAACAAAGAACGAAAAGTGTGGTTGTTGAACGACATTTTTGTCATCATGCGTTTGCGGGTTTACGCCTTTAAAATATCGTGGCAAAGGTAAAACCTATTTCAATAAATGGGGAATTGGCTTCTCATTTTTTTAAACAAGCCAGAACCCTTGATTTTACTTGGTTGTAGTTACTTTTCAGAACCGCACCTTATCGAATATAAGTCTTTTGTCATGGATGGTACCTCGGTAAGATAGACAGTCGCAAGATGACTTCCCTGCATCCAATCGCAGCTTGGTATCATTATTGTTAATGAATCAGGGCGCCTTGTTGCGCTGATTTTTTACAACTTTAGCCTATGAAATGGATTTGGTTTTGTGTTGTCGGGTGGTCATGGCTCTCGCTCTCTGCGCAGGATACGTTGTATTCCAAGACGTACGTAGACAATATCGGTATCGTTCGCTGTCACACGGTAGGGTTGGATTTGGCCCTGCCGGTGGTTTCCCTGCGCGGCAACGATCAGGTGCTCCTCTCATTTGACGACCTGGATGGTGATGCGAAAGATTATTACTACACCGTGCAGCTTTGCGATCATGACTGGACGGTGAGTGAGTTGCCCACCTTTCAGTACCTGGACGGCTTCGAGAGCAACCGGTTTCAGGAGTTCAATTACTCTTCCAACACCTTGCAACCCTATACCAACTACCAGGTATTGTTGCCCAACCCCGATATCCGGTTGACCAAAGCCGGCAATTACATTATAAAAGTGTACCTGAATGATAACCCGGAAGAATTGGTCTTTACCCAGCGCATGTATGTGGTGGACAATAAGGTGCAGGTCAATGGTTCGGTGATACCTTCCAACAGTATCCGCTTTCGGAAGACACACCAAGAGGTGGATTTTGTAGTAGAGCACCAAGGCTATCCCATCTCCAACGCTTTTCAATCGATTGAGGCGACCGTTATGCAGAACGGCCGGGAGGACAATGCCGTCATGGGGCTAAAGCCCAACTTTGTACGCGACCAGAAGTTGATCTATGATTACGAGACGGAAAACTTATTTCCGGCCCTCAAGGAGTTTCGCTGGGTCAACCTGCAGAGCCTGATCATGCTCGATGAGCGGATCAAAC
>CAJXXO010000419.1 GCA_913062655.1 uncultured Bacteroidota bacterium
AATATTCATTAGTGGAGTTCACTATCCAAGATAGAGAGGAAGATTATCAAAAACGCTTTCCATTCTTTACCAGTGATTTCCAAAAAATGATCCGCTTCTCCTTTATCAATAAGCGATTCGAGTAGCGCTTGTTGTTTGATGGGAAACTCCTCACGCGGCTTGAGCTGAAGCACTTTGGCCTGGGTTTCACCAATAAAGGTCTCCTCCCGGAACAGGGTCTCCAGAAAGGCCTTCAGTTCTGCTCGTGTTTTGATCTTTTTCACCGCTGAGCTACAGCCATCATCCACCGGCTTGGCGATGAGCGGATAGGCTAAGCGCTCTTCTGCCTCTGTCAAGGCAGCCTCAGGATCATGCAAAAAATCGTCCCGTTCAACTAGATGCTGCGTAGCCAACAAAAAGCCATGCTCTCGCAAAATCTCATTGGTCCGATGTTTATCAATGGTCAATTGGGCCGATGCCGGACCCGACCCATTGTAGGGGATACCCAATCGTTCCAACTCCTCTTGGATTTTTCCATCTTCACCGGGCCGGCCATGCAGCCCTAAAAAAGCAAAGTCGATATGCGATGGCAGTGTCTCCAGAGGCCACTCCACCGGCTCAAATTGGTAATCGGGGGCGGCATACTTACTGGTAATTGCCTGGCACTGCACTTTGATCCGTTCCACTACCGGGTGTCGGGCAAACTGATCTATCTTCTCGCTGATGTCGTCTGCATTGTCTTTCAGCAACAAATTGATCGGCACCTGATAGAGTGTATAGTGGTCTGCGGTGCCTTTTAGAAAAATGGGTGTTGGCTCATAGGTAGCTGAAGAGGCTAGTTTTTCATAGATGTTCCGACCGCTCTCTACAGATATATGGCGCTCCGAACTATACCCACCCAATATCACGCCTACACGGGTACGTTCCTGTTCGTGTTGATGCTTTTCCTGTATCGCTTTATCCAAGGCAAGTAACAGGCGCCTGGCATTTTGCGGTCGCGGTAGCCGGTCCACCGTTTCCATCAGTGAGGTACGAATAATATAGGTAAGAAATTGGGATGGGTTCAGCCCGATTTCTGCGGCCTGGTGAAAGAAGAAGGATGATGGCAGCATGCCCGATGTGGTATTCGGGTCATTCAGGTAGATGGTACCATCGGGCTGGATAAAACCATCGATGCGGGCATAGACATGGAAGCCAAACAAGTCAAACAGTTCTTCACAGGCTTTTCGAATGGCCTCAATGTCCTTCTCCGGCAGATCGATTGGTGTGATCTTGCGGCTTAATCCCGCCAGGTACTTTGAGCGATAGTCAAATACCTCCTTGCCCTTTCGGATTTCTGTAGGGGGGAGTGCTACCGGTCCACTGCGCAGTCCTTTTGCGTCTTCGTTTTGGATGACAATGCAGGAAAACTCCTTGCCTTCCACAAAAGCTTCTACTACCACTTCTGCTTCTCCATCGTGAGCCTCCAGGACAACTGCTTCATTGCTGCTGTCAAAGTGGTCCTGCAAAGCCTCCAGCAGCGTCTCCGGGTGGTAGTAGGTAGTATCCCCCCAATCGAGTGGCAAGCCCAATCCCTCGCGAATATCCGTGAGCCTACGCACAAAGGATACCGGTTCCTCTGCTGACCATTGCTGGTAGGTGATGGTGGTGCGAAAAAAGGCCGACTCTACCGCCTCTACAAAAGCTGTGCGATCGATATCGTGCAGTATACGTACCCCTATGCTGGAACCTTGGTGAGCCGGACGTATCACTACAGAGGTGCCGATCTCTGTTATTGCTTTCTCCAGCCATTGTTCTGCAGCGTCAGACGACCATTGTGACCGGGGTATATTGAAAAAAGCAGGCGTAGGCCACTGCATGGACTGCATCATGCGCTTTTGAATGGCCTTGTTGATGCCAATAGAGGATGGCAGAATGCCTGAACCCGTATACGGGATTTGCAAGCTTTCCAGCATGCCTTGTATCTGCCCATCTTCGCCAAATGAACCATGCAAGGCTAGAAAAGCCGCATCCATATAGATGGGAAAATCCTCAAATCGAATAGGCTGCCCGATGCTATTGGCAATTTGCTCCCAATCGGTATCCGGGTTGCCCAACAAACTCT
>CAJXXO010000420.1 GCA_913062655.1 uncultured Bacteroidota bacterium
ATTATACAAAACAAAGCCTATCAGGAAGAACTGGCCCGCAGAGCCTGTATCGCCATCTTTGACCTGCTTGGCAGAGCGCACGAAACAACCCGAAAGTACCGCAGACGATTTGATATGAGCTTGTACTAAATGACCCGTAGCTGCTTAAGCAGTTCGTCTTTCTTCGCCTTGCTAATGGGCACTTTAAATTTATTCACCTGCAGGATACTTTCCTCGATATCATCGATGTGGTGCAGGTTAACAATGTAGGATCGGTGTACCTTAAAGAAGTGCTCGCTTGGGAGCTTTTCTTCGATGTTTTTCATGGTAGAATGAATGAGGAAGTTCTTCCTTTCGGTGTGGATGTTCACATAGTCTCCTTGTGCTTCGATGAAGAAGATATCCTCAATAGCCAATTTCACCAATTTGGAGCCATCCTTAACAAATAAGGCATTGGAGGCATCCATAGGCTTTTGCTCCACCTTCTCATGCATTTCGATCAGATACTGCGCCCGGTTGACTGCTTTTAGGAAGCGGGCATAGGTAAAGGGCTTAATCAAGTAGTCGATCGCATTGTGCTCAAAGGCTTCGGCTGCATACTCCTGATCGGACGTAGTAAAAACCACGTTAACCGGCCCGGCCATGGCCTTCAGCAGGTCCATCCCAGACAGCTCGGGCATGTGAATGTCGAGGAAGAGGATGTCCACCTCGTTTTGCTGTAGATAATTGAAGGCCTTTACTGAGTTGTCAAAGTCCAGAATGCTGTCAAAGGCTTCTGAAAGCTCACAAAAGTGGTGTAATACCTTACGAGCATCGGCCTGATCATCAACGATGATGCAATTCATTGTGAAGCAAAGTTTTTTACTGGGGTGTTCGTATTAAAGATAGATATATTTCGATAGACGCACCATGCATTACCGTGAAATCCCGTGGAAAGGTTTTTTCGAAATACGAGAACTGGCATCCATTTTGAATAGTTTTGTACATCGTAAAAGCTGAGCGGCAGGATATTACCCGGCAGCCCGGCTATTGTAGGATAGAATAAAAAATGTTGACGTTTATGATACAGCGCTGGATGGGATGGATTGGCGTTTTACTGTTGAGTGTAACCGCAGTCGCACAAGAGGGACACCACATTACATTGCAGGTGACCAATATTAAAGACACTACCGGATTATTGGCTTTTCACTACAGCCAGCAAAAGCTGATCGAGGACACCCTCTATTTTGATAGCGAGGGCAAAGCGGTAGTGCAGGGTGACGAACCTTTGCCAAGGGGCATCTACCTCATGGTGTCTCCTGCTCAGGACTATTTTGAGTTTATTGTGGCTGATGACCAGCATTTCACCATTACCACTACCGGTCCTGATTATGTAGATAACATGAGTGTGGAAGGATCTGAAGAGAACCAGGTTTTCCTGGATGATCTGCGATTTGTGGTACAGCAGCGGCAACAATTCGATGCCTTACAAGAGCGGTTGAAACGGTTGGAAGAAGCCGGATCAGACTCCGTAAACATCGTGCAGGCGCAACTGGAAGATATTGACGGCAGTGTGCAAACGTACCGGGAAAAGCTAATCGAGGAACATCCCGATCTTTTTTACGCCAAGTTCCTACATGCATTGCGTGATCCGGAGATCAAGGACCCCATCAACCCGGAGACGGGGGAAACGGACAGCACCTATCCTTATCGTTACTACAAAGCCCACTACTTCGACCGCGTTGACTTTAGCGAGGCCGGCATGTTGCGTACACCTATTTTTGAGCAGAAGCTGAAGACCTACATCGATCAGTTGACCCCCAAACACCCCGATTCTGTCATCATTGCCTCCGATTATATCCTTGGTAAAGCCCAGGCCAACAAGGAGGTGTTTAAGTATACCCTGGCGTGGCTATTGAACAAGTACGCCAAACGCGAAATGATGGGCTTCGACAAGGTGTATGTGCACTTGGCTGAAAAATATTACCTCAGCGGTGTAGCCGATTGGGTGGATAAGAATCAACTCAAGCGTATTCGGCAGGATGCACTGAAGATGAAACCGTTGTTGTTGGGTGAAATTGCCCCTAACATCACCGCCAAGACACCTACTGG
>CAJXXO010000421.1 GCA_913062655.1 uncultured Bacteroidota bacterium
GGCAGGGTTGTTCCTTCGTCCTCAAAAGAGAACGCTTCAGCAGATCTTTTCACATTGTATAATCTCGACACCCAACGCTGCTGCATGGGGCCAAGTCGCAGGTGCACCTCTGCCCCTTCTGCAATAGGGTCGTGCCGGTCGAGCCGCATTTTTGGAAACTTAGGCGCCAAAGCCTCGAAGAGATTTTCGTCAAATCTATCGGCTACTTCCTTGAAAGGAGCCCGGATAGGCGTTCGAAGTACAATACGTTGCATGCCCACATCAACGCTATAATCCGTATTCGGTTTAGCTATGGTGCCACAATGGCGTACCTTTGCCCAAAATAGCCTGTATTATGTCCAATGGTTCGATACGTGCTTTTATAGAACAGCATTACCGCCACTTTAATGCGGCTACCGTCATCGATGCCGCTGCGGGGTATGAGCAACACCTCAACAAGGATGGAAAAATGATGGTAACGCTAGCCGGAGCTATGAGCACGGCTGAGCTGGGACAATCCCTGGCAGAGATGATCCGCCAGGACAAGGTACATATCATTAGCTGTACCGGTGCCAACCTGGAAGAGGATGTTTTCAATTTGGTAGCACACGACTTCTACAAGCGGGTACCCCACTATCGCGACCTAACGCCTGAACAGGAGCAGGAATTATTGGATAATCACTTCAATCGCGTTACGGATACTTGTATTCCTGAGGAAGAGGCGATGCGAAGGCTGGAGCAACATATGGTAGATGTATGGCAAAAGGCTACTGATGAAGGGCAACGCTATTTTCCCCATGAATACTTCTACCAATTGATCAATAGCGGGATATTGGAACAATACTACCAGATAGATCCGAAAGACTCCTGGATGGTAGCTGCAGCAGAAAAGAACCTACCGATTGTTGTGCCAGGGTGGGAAGATTCCACACTGGGTAACATTTTTGCCGCGCATTGCCTGGAGGGAGAGTTTTCGCCAGGCATTACCAAGTCCGGCATAGAATACATGATGTGGCTGGCCGACTGGTATACAGAGCACGCCACCGGCAATGGTATAGGGTTTTTCCAGATTGGCGGGGGTATTGCCGGAGACTTCCCGATCTGCGTAGTACCGATGCTACACCAAGACCTGCAGCGCAAAAATGTACCTCTATGGTCGTACTTCTGTCAGATATCAGACTCTACCACCAGTTACGGTTCCTATTCCGGTGCTGTCCCTAATGAAAAGATCACGTGGGGAAAGCTAGGTATCGATTCACCAAAATTCATCATTGAATCGGATGCCACCATAGTAGCCCCGCTGATTTTCGCGTATGTACTAGGGTGGTAATGTCATGGATATTCCCTACTTTCAACATCTTAATTAATGCTTTATGGTAGATAACGATTCGGTCCCCCAGGACCAACCTCCGAGTTCTACGGATTTCTCTGCCAAACCCCAATCCCACGCTCTGATCATTGGCGGCACCGGTATGCTGCGCGAAACCAGTTTAGCGCTCGCCACCCGGTATGACCTTGTGAGTGTAATAGCACGTAATAGTAATCGCCTCAACGACTTATGGGAAGAGGCCCTACATGCCGGCCTCCGTATAAATCCGCTTCAATTAGATTACAAGGACGAAGAGCATCTGGCCACTTGCCTGCAAGACTTGCAAACACAATTCGGTCCGGTCAAAACGGTGGTTGCATGGATAAAGAGCAATGCGGAAGAGGCCAATGCAATTATTGCGCAACACCTCAATCAACAGTCCATCCCAGTTGAGTATTATGATGTGCTGGGTTCGCTGCACTACAAGGACTTTGAGGTAGATGAAGAAGAAAGAGAGGCCTTATTTGCCCGTTATCCGCAGGTACACTACCACCAGGTAAAGCTTGGCCTGCGACAAGATGACACAGATGATGAGCCACGTTGGCTGACCTACGAGGAAATAACCGAAGGTATTGTAGCCGCTATCGATAGCCGGGAAGATGAGTTTCTTATTGGCGATAGCGAAGTATCTTACTTCTGATATTGAGCAAGCTCCTGTTCTTCCCTCAACTCCTCCAGCAGATAATCA
>CAJXXO010000422.1 GCA_913062655.1 uncultured Bacteroidota bacterium
AACTCTGTGTTACCTCTGCGCGCCTCCGTGTCCTCAAATCACGAGCGTCAGCGAGTCCTCCACAGCGCTTCGCGCCCATTATCTAATGCTCAAATTATCTCATTGCCTTGTTCCGCGTCTTGGCGGCTTAGCGAGAAGCCCTCTGCTACAAACCTCACCGCGAGCGCTAGCGAGTGAATTTCTCCTAACCTCATTCTCCCGTATCCCGTACCTTTATACCATAAGCCATCACCATGCCTCGAGTACTGCGGATCATCAATCGCCTCAACCTGGGCGGCCCTACCTTCAACGCAGCCTACCTGACCAAACACCTCGCTCCTCAATTTGAGACCCAACTCCTGGCGGGCGTCAAGGAAGACCATGAAGCCAGCTCGGAGTTTATCCTGGAGGAGATGGGGATCCAACCGACCTATATCCCCGAAATGCAGCGCCCGATCCGGCCGTTACAAGACCGCGTGGCCTATCTCAAAATCCGTGATGCGATACGTACCTTTCAACCGGATATCGTCCACACCCATGCCGCCAAAGCAGGTGCCCTGGGCCGATTGGCCGCCATCAACGAACAAGTGCCGGTTGTGCTCCACACCTTCCACGGCCACGTCTTTCACAGCTATTTCAACCCCTTAAAAACGCGAACCTTCTTAGCCATCGAACGCTACCTGGCGCGCAAGAGCAGCCGCATTATCGCCATCAGCCAAAAACAAAAAGAAGAGCTGGCCACAGCCCACAAAGTTTGTCCCCCCGACCAAATTGAAGTGATTCCGCTTGGGTTTGACCTCGATCGCTTTCATCAGCACCGGGAGGAAAAACGAAAAGCTTTTCGCAGGCAGTTTAAAATTGCCCCCTATGAAGTGGCCATTGGTATCATTGGCCGTTTGGTACCGGTAAAGAATCATGCGCTCTTCCTGGAGGCCCTGGCCAAAGTGCTGGCAGCGACCCACGTTAAGGTTCGCGCGTTTGTTGTGGGGGATGGTGAGTTGATGCGCTCGCTGCAAGATTTGGCCAATCGGTTGCACATACCCTTTACAACCGGCCATCCACCTAAAGCCATAAAACCCCTAACCTTTACCTCCTGGATGCGTAATGTGGATGAAGTGAATGCCGGGATGGATATTATTGCCTTGAGCTCCTTGAATGAAGGTACACCGGTGAGCCTGATCGAAGCGCAGGCGGCCAACAACCCGATCGTCTCCACACGAACGGGTGGCATTGAGGATGTGGTGCTGGAAGGACAAACGGCCTTGCTGTCACCGGTGGGAGAGGTAGCGCCTTTTGCGCGTCACCTGCAGCAGTTGGTGGAGAATGCAGAACTGCGACAGCGGATGTCGGAGAAGGGACATGCCTTTGTGATGGAACGATTTCACTATCAACGATTGGTAGAAGATATGCGGTATCTCTACGAACGATTGCTTGCTGAAGTACCAAACCTATCAGCAGCCCGTTGAATTTGTCTAATTTTAGGCCGTATGCCGAGATACATGCGCTACATACATCTGTTACTACTGGCCCTCGGGTTTTCTGCCCTCTTTTCAGGCTGTAAGGTCTTTTACCCCAATGTAATGTTTCAGACCCCCAAAGACTACGAGTTTGTAGACTTTGATACCGTGCCTGCTCCGCAGTACCAAATCCAACCGGGCGACCAACTGCAAGTGCAAGTGATGACCAATGAAGCCACTGGAAATGTCCGCGCGCTAGTGCCGGTCTTCCAGGCGGGGGGCATGGGCATGAATATGCAACAGGGTCAACGGGGCATGTCATTTCTAGTGCGGGCAGATAGTACGGTAAATCTACCGGAGCTGGGCCCCATCAAGATGGTGGGGTATACCATTCCGGAAGCAGAGGAATACCTGGTTGAGCTGTACAGTGATACCTACGTGGAACCCTTTGTGATTGTGCGTGTCAACAACCGCAGGGTGATCGTCTACAATGGGGGGAGTAGTGGTTCTGTCGTTACCCTTGCCAATGAGAATATGACCCTTATCGAGGTGCTGGCACAGGTGGGCGGCATAGCGTCCAACGGAAAGGCCTAC
>CAJXXO010000423.1 GCA_913062655.1 uncultured Bacteroidota bacterium
AGAACCGTGCCAGCAGCTATATACCAGTATTTCTGAGTGAGGTACCCGGCTTATTTCGCAAACAAGTCATTTCCCTGGACGTAGCCCTTATTTCCGTCTCACCTCCGGACAAACACGGCTTCTGCACACTTGGCCCTTCCGTTGATGTCTCGGTCGCAGCTGTGGAAAAATCCCGCTTGGTCATAGCTCAAATAAATAAATACATGCCGCGCACACTGGGAGACGGCGTGATTCATGTAAATGATATAGACATAGCCGTCGAGGCGGACGAGCAGCTCCCGGAAGTGGCGCCACCTACCATGACAAAGGCATACGAAGCCATTGGCAAGCAAATTGCCGAACTGATTGAAGATGGCAGCACCTTGCAAATGGGCATAGGGGGGATTCCCAATGCAGTATTGTCTTTTTTATCTGATCATAAGGATCTCGGCATTCACTCAGAAATGTTTACAGATGGCATGCTGCCACTGGTCGAAAAGGGTGCGATTACCGGAGCTTTAAAGAAAAAACACGCCGGCAAAATTGTATCCTCTTTCGTAATCGGGACCAAAAAACTCTATGACTTTCTAGACGACAACCCACAGGTGGCCATGCTGGAATCAGATTATGTGAACAATACAGATGTCATTCGCAAAAACCCTAAGGTTGTAGCCATCAACAGCGCTATAGAAATTGATTTAACAGGCCAGGTCTGCGCTGACTCCATTGGTAAAAAGATATATTCAGGAGTAGGAGGTCAAATGGACTTTATCCGGGGAGCATCTTTATCTGAAGGAGGCAAACCCATCATAGCTATGACTGCTAGAACCAGTAAGGGAATGCCTAAGATTGTACCCACTTTAAAAACAGGTGCCGGAGTGGTCACTACAAGAGCTCATATTCACTATGTGGTTACTGAATATGGCGTCGCCAATCTGTACGGCAAGTCTATCGAAGAAAGGGCAAGACTGATGACAGAATTTGCTCATCCCGATGATCGTGAAAAACTGGAGCGAGAGAGCCGAAATATATATGGTTGATCATTCCGTAGATGCCTTGACCCGCATCGTATGCCAATCGGTAAAAATTCTACCTCTTCGATCAATAACCCGTACCTCAATGAGATGACGACCCACCGGCAAGTCATTACCCAGGTTTGATTGCCACAAATGTGTGCATATTTGGGGGGTGGGTAGTTTTCTGCCGGGAAATTTAACTTGCAGGCTGCTATCTGCCTGCCAACGCTTTTCCAGCTCTAACTTTTTAATGGCGTCCCACTTCGCCTTTAATTTCATGTAGTAAGGATCCGGTTGCATTACTTTTTCCATCTGTTGCCAGTCATCCTCGCCAGCCATTCTGTAATAAATCTTGGTTTTTTCGGTGCCATTGAAATAATTGACCGTAAGCAAAACCTCCTCCTCGGAATTGGCATCAACTCCCCTGGGCAGATGGATATTCATACGATGGGACTCAGGGCTTCCTGCTACTTTCCAGTCGATAAGGTATTCCGTACCCTTAAATTCTATGATGGAATAACCATTCGGAGTCCCGTCACGCATCATCGTGTGGGGAACATCCAATTCATTGCGCATGCCTTGCCACCAACTGCCTGAAGTAGTACCTACGTTAAAATGATGGTGCGGTTGTGGTTGTGACCAATCTGTGCTGTCCGCACCAAAAAACTTGTGCTCCTGCACATGCGTATGTGCAGAAATGGATAAGGTGTGTGGAAACGCTTTCAACAGGTCAAAAAGAGCTTTTTGATCGCTTTTTCGGAAAGTCTCCCCGTGCATAGCCAAAGGAATGTGCATAGTCAATACGATGAGATCCTCTTTGGGTACAGTCGACAAATAATTCCGCACAAAGGCCAACTGATCAGGCCGCAACCCACCGACATAACTCCGCTTACCGCTCTCGTTTTTGTGAATCACATCATCCAGCACAATGAAATGAACATCCCCGTAGACAAATGCATAAGTCGCAGGTCCATACACGCGCTCATAGGTTTCATCGGAAAGCGCATCC